>JBAQHL010000098.1:0-6365 GCA_049288295.1 Desulfobaccales bacterium | reverse complement strand
GCCGGTGGCCGTTGACCTCCGCCAGATAATGGCCATCGACCACCTCATCGTGGAGCTGGAACGCCTGGGGGACCTGGCGGTGAACGTCGCGGAAGAGGTTTTGAACCTGGAGCAGCTCCCCCGTCCGGAACTCCACCGGGATTTGCCCCGCATGAACAAGATGGTGCAGCATATGATCCGGGACAGCATCCGGGCCTTTCTGACCCAGGATGCCCTCCTGGCCCGGGAAATCTGCAAGCAGGATGACGAGGTGGATTACCTCGACCGGGCTCTCATTCAGGAGCTCCTGGAATATATGGGCCGGTCTCAGGAGGCCATAGCCGTCGGTCTCAGCCAGATTAACGTGGTTCGCAGCCTGGAGCGGGCCGGGGACCACGCCACCAACATTGCCGAACAGGTGGTGTACATGGTGGAAGGGGAAAGCATCCGCCACCGCTGCCAGGGATAAATGGATATTTTGCGCCCCTCACTCCGGCGGCCCTCAGGCAAAAATCCCTTATATCCCTTGACAAAGGGGCAGTGAATCTTAGTTTATTAGAAGTTGCATTATTCGGTCTGTATGGTTAACTCCACGGAACTTTTAGCAGAACGGGAGACGCTGGTACTTAAAACGGTGTTGGACCATTACATCCTGACCGGTGAGCCGGTGGGGTCCCGCACCGTTGCCAAATTTTCGGGTCTTAACCTGTCCCCGGCCACCATTCGCAACCTGATGCTGGATTTGGAAGAACAGGGCTATCTGAAACAGCCCCATACTTCAGCCGGGCGGGTGCCCACACCTCTTGGGTTCCGGTATTACGTGGACAGGATTTTGCCCATCCAGGGGTTGGGCGCCGGGGTGCAGCGCCAACTTGAGGAGGCCTTCAGCCCCTCCACGGCGGACCCTCAGGAGCTTTTTCGGCAGGCTTCCCGGGCCCTGTCCACGGCTTCGGGCCACCCGGCCCTGGTGCTGAGTCCCCGGCCCCAGGGGATGCTGCTGCGGCACATCCAGCTCATCGCCCTGAGCAGTGACGGGATTCTCTGCCTCCTGGTGGCCCAGGACCAGCAGGTGCAGACTCGTTTCCTGCGGGTGGAGACCTCCTACACCCAGGAGCAGCTGGACCGCTTCAGCCGCTACCTCAACGAGATTTGCAAAAATCTCACCCTGGCTGAAGCCCGGCACCGCATCCTCATACAGATGGAGGAGGAAAAAAACCTTTTCGACAAGATGGTGTCCCAGGCCCTGAGCCTGAGCCGCCAGGCCCTGCAGTCGGAGGACGACGAAGAGGGACTTTATATCGAGGGCACCAGCCACATCCTGGATTACCCCGAGTTTGCTGCGGACGTGGAAAAAATCCGGGTGATTTTCAAGGCTTTTGAGGAAAAGCACCACCTCATCACCCTGTTGGATCAGGCGTTAAAATCCCAGGGGGTGCACATTATCATCAGCCCGGATGAACAGTTTCCGGAAATGCAACTTAGCCTGGTGGCTTCCTCTTATCGAAGCGATCAGGCCCCGGTGGGCAGTCTCGGGGTGATAGGACCCATGCGCATGGACTACGCCCGGGTGGTGCCCATCGTGAAGTACACCGCCTTCTTGGTCAGCAAATGGTTTTCCAAGCGGCATAATTAATTTTTGGGCACCCTAATTATCTTGACCAGGAAAGCCGAAAGATTTTGTGAAACGGGAGAAATGCACGACCTATGACCCGAATTTATAAACCGGAAGAGCCCCTGGAAGGCGCCGAGGCGTCCTCTCCAGGAGAGCTCCCCACGGACACTGAGGAGTTGCAAAACCTGCTGGCCCAAAAAACCAAGGAAGCCGAGGAAAATTACGACCGCTTTATACGTCTGGCGGCTGACCTGGAAAATCTTAAGAAAAGACAGGAGCGGGAACTGACCGAGGTTCGCCAGTTCGCCAACGACAAGCTCCTGAAGGAACTGGTGCCCGTACTGGATAACCTGGAGCGGGCTCTGGAACATGGCCGCCAGGCTGGGGCGCCGGAAGCCCTGATGAATGGTCTTGATCTGGTGAGTCAAGACTTTCTCAAGGTTCTGGGCCGCTTTGGGGTCACCCCCATTAACTGTGTGGGGAATCCTTTCGACCCCGCTTACCACCATGCCGTCATGGAAGAAGAGGCTCCGGAAATTGAGGACCAAACTGTGCTGAAAGAATTGCAAAAAGGCTATCTTTTGCAAAACCGTCTTCTTCGGCCGGCCATGGTGGTGGTTTCACGCCAAACCGAGAAATCACCGAGTAACATAAAAATAGATACGACTGCTTAGGAGGAAGAATTTCATGTCGAAAGTCATCGGCATAGATTTAGGCACTACCAATTCCTGTGTTGCCATTATGGAGGGAGGCGAACCCAAGGTTATCCCCAATGTGGAGGGAAGCCGCACCACCCATTCCGTGGTGGCCTTTACCGATAGTGGTGAGCGGCTGGTGGGGCAGATCGCCAAACGTCAGGCCATCACCAACCCTTTGAACACGGTGTTTGCGGTCAAGCGTCTCATCGGCCGCAAATTCGAGGACGTGGAAGTCCAGCGTGATGTGAAAATCATGCCCTATAAGATTGTCCGGGCCGACAACGGCGACGCGGCCATCGATATCAATGGGCGGAGCTACAGTCCCGCCGAGATTTCCGCCATGGTACTCACCAAAATGAAGCAAACTGCTGAAGAGTACCTGGGGGAAAAAGTAACCGACGCCGTGGTCACCGTACCGGCCTACTTCAACGATGCCCAGCGCCAGGCCACCAAGGATGCCGGCCGCATCGCCGGCTTGAACGTCCTGCGCATCATCAACGAGCCCACTGCGGCTTCCCTGGCTTACGGGCTGGACAAAAAGAAGGATGAACGCATCGCCGTGTTCGATCTGGGCGGCGGCACCTTCGACATCTCCATCCTGGAGATCGGCGAAGGCGTCTTCGAGGTGAAGTCCACCAATGGTGACACCCACCTGGGGGGCGAAGACTTCGATCAGCGGGTAATGGAATTCCTGGCTGACGAATTTCGCAAGGACCAGGGTATTGATCTGCGCAACGACAAAATGGCTTTGCAGCGCCTCAAGGAAGCTGCAGAAAAGGCCAAGATGGAGCTGTCCACTTCGCTGGAGACCGAGGTCAACCTGCCCTTTATCACGGCGGACGCCTCCGGCCCCAAACATCTGCTCATCAAGTTGACCCGGGCCAAACTGGAAGGCCTGGTGGGGGAGCTCATCGACAAGCTCCAGGGACCTTGCCAGCAGGCCATCAAAGATGCCAACCTCTCCGCCCAGGAAATCGATGAAGTGATCCTGGTGGGGGGCATGACCCGCATGCCCAAGGTCCAGGAGAAGGTTAAGAGCATCTTCGAGAAGGAACCCCACAAAGGCGTCAATCCTGACGAAGTAGTGGCGGTGGGCGCGGCTATCCAGGCTGGTGTCCTCAAGGGTGAGGTCAAGGACATCCTGCTTCTGGACGTCACCCCCCTGTCTCTCGGCATCGAGACCCTGGGCGGGGTTTTCACCCGCATTATCGATCGGAACACCACGATTCCCACCCGGAAAAGCCAGGTTTTCTCCACCGCGGCGGACAACCAGACCGCAGTGACCATCCACGTCCTCCAGGGTGAGCGGGAAATGGCCGGAGGCAACAAAACCCTGGGCAAGTTCGAGCTGTTCGGCCTACCGCCTGCGCCCCGGGGCATTCCCCAGATCGACGTGGCCTTTGATATCGACGCCAACGGCATCGTGCACGTCTCCGCCAAGGACCTGGGCACCGGCCGGGAACAGTCCATTCGCATCACCGCCTCCAGCGGCCTGGACGAAACGGAAATCAACAAGCTGATCAAGGAAGCGGAATTGCACTCCGAAGAGGACAAAAAGAAAAAGGAGTTGGTCGAAGCCCGCAACCACGCCGACACCCTGATCTACACCACGGAAAAAACCCTGGCTGATCTTGGGGATAAAGTGGATCAGGCCACCAAAGCGGATGTTGAGGCCCACATCCAAAAGCTCAAGGAGGCCATGGAAGGCAGCGACGTGCAGGCCATCAACACCCGGAGCGAAGAGCTCATGAAGGCTTCCCACAAGGTGGCGGAGACCATGTACGCCCAGGCGGGCGCCGCCGGAGCCGGAGCGGGAGCGGAAGCCGGAGCCCACGCTGAGGCCCAGGCCAAAAAGCCTGAAGAGGACGTGGTGGAGGCCGAATTCGAAGAAGTAAAAGAAGACAAAAAATAAAGTCTGAGCAGGAAGGACGGGGAATTGACCATCCTTCCTCTCTTTATCATCCCAAGCATCAATCACTTAGATGTTGAGTGCGGGTAGTCTAACGGAGGGGGCCAGGGTTCCAGAAACCCTGGTTCCCTCTTTTCATCATCTTTCCCAAAGGCAAGAAGTATGCGGTTAAGGATCATCTTCCTCTGCCTGGCGCTGGCGCTTGTGGCCTCCTGCCGGGCCAAGTCCCCTCAATATCCTGCTGAGGAACCTCCCGTTTCCCAAGCCAAGCAAAATAAGGGGGAAAACCTTTTTCTCGAAGCTGAAGCGTATTTCCAGCAGCGAGACTATCGCCTGGCCAGGCAAACCTATGCCGCCTACCTGAAGCAGCACCCCGATGGCCCCAGGGCCAATCAGGCCCGCCTCCGGGAAGCTGAACTGCTGGGGCTTTTGGGGGATTGGCCCGGTTCACTCAGTTATTATCAGGAAATTATCAAGCAGGGGGTGGAAGGTGAGGCGGCTTATCAGGCCCGTTACGGCATTGGCCGGGCCAATTTCAAGCTGGGGCGCTTCCAGGCTGCGGCAGGAGTGCTGGAAAGCCTCACCGCTTCGCAACTCCCGGAACCGCTGCGCTTTGCCACCAATGCCTTGCTGACCGAAATCGCCCTGAAAAACGGCGAAGTGGAGCCCGCGTTTTTGCGCCTGCGGTTGGCCTCCCGGGACCTGGGCGCCGGCGATCAGGAGTGGTTTGAACATTTGAAAACCCGCCTGGTGGAGCAGGCCAGCCCTGCTGAATTGGCATCCCTGGCCAATCTTTACCGGGATTCGGCCTTGACTGCTCCCTTACTTCTCCGCCTGGCCCGCCTGGCTCAGGAGGAGGGCCGCGCCGATGAAGCCCGCCAGTGGCTGCAAACCTTGAAAGAACGCTTCCCGGATGCAAAAGAAGCCCAGGTCCAGACCAAAGAAAGCCCCAAGGCTCCTCCTCGCCCCGTCCTCGGCTGCCTGTTGCCCCTGAGCGGCGCCAATGCTGAATACGGCCATCGGGTGAAGCAGGGCATGGAACTGGCCGCCCAGGGAACCAACCTGGAGCTGATTTTCCGCGATACCGCCAAGGATCCCGCCCAGACGGCCCGCCTGGTCCAGGAGCTGGCCCAGGATTCCCGCGTCACCGCCCTTATCGGCCCTCTGACCTCGGCCGAGGCCCAGGCTGCTGCCGAGGCCGCCCAGACTGCCGGCATCCCTCTCATCAGTCTCTCCCAGAAACGGGATTTGACCGTGAGCGGCCCTTTGATTTATCGGGTTTTCCTCACCCCCGCCGTGCAGGTGCGGGCCTTGCTGCGGCATACGGTGGGGGAGAAAGGCCTGAAGCGCTATGCCATGCTTTCCCCCGATTCTGCTTACGGCCGCACCATGGCCCAGGTTTTCGGGGATGAGCTCTTGGTCCAGGGGGGCGTCCTGGTGAGCCAGGCAAGTTATCCTCCCGACACCAGGGACTTTGCCCAGGCCCTGAGCTCCCTGTTTCCTGATTCGCCACCAGGGGCGGAGGCTTCCCCGGCGATTGAGGCCCTCTTTATTCCGGACGAGGCCGGCATCGTGGCCGCCATCGCCACCCAGGCGGCTCAACGTCCCTCCGGGAAAGTCCAGCTTCTCGGGACTAATTTGGCCAAACCCAAAAAAGAGCAAGCCGGCCTCAGCCAGGCCCTGAATGGTATCATGTTCCCTGACGCCTTTTTTGCCGGCGATCCCAACCCGGCCGTGCAGAACTTTATTGCCGCCTACCGCCAGCGTTATGGGGCTTTGCCTGATCACCTGGCAGCCCAGGGTTACCTGGTGGTGCGCCTCATGGCCCAGGTTCTGGAGGGGCCAAACCCGCCGTCTCGGGAAGATCTTCCCAATAGGCTTTCAACTATTGGGGAAGTTCCCGATCTTCCCTGGTTCAAGGGTTTTGCCGCAGACCGCCAGGCAGATCTATCTTTATACCTCCTCACCATCAGAAACGGCCAGGTGGAATTGGTATCCGTCTCGGCCGCGGGACAGCCATGATAACTCGCATTCCAGGCTTTGCTGTCGGCCACGCCAGCGACTATAAAAACGTCACTGGCTGCTCGGTGATCCTTTGCCCCCCGGGTACCATAGGAAGCGTTGATATCCGGGGCTCCGCCGCAGGCACCCGCCAGTTGGACGCGCT
>JBAQHL010000097.1:0-1828 GCA_049288295.1 Desulfobaccales bacterium | reverse complement strand
TGAACCTCAGGGAGAAGCAGATCATCATGAGGGAAGCCCAAAAGACCGGGGTGGGCCGGGTGGCCTACCTGAGTGAGGACGCCTGCAAGGCTTTAATGGTGTGGTTGGACCAGAGAGACCCGGCCAGGGAACGTCTGTTCTACGGCCAGGGAAGACCGGGCTTGAGTTATACCGCGGTCCGGTTAAGGTTCGCCAAATATCTGGAAGCAGCCGGTCTGGCCCATAAGGGCTATAGCCTGCATTGTCTCCGGCACACCTGCGCCACCGAGCTGCTAAACGCCGGCATGCGCCTGGAGTGTGTGCAGCAGGTCCTGGGGCACAGCAGCATCGAGATGACCCGGCGCTATGCCAGGCTGACGGACAACACCCGCCGGGAAGAGTACTTCCGGGCGATGGCGATCATCGAAAAGGGGAAACCCCATGGCCATCACCAGCGCCATTCTGAACTACCGCCGGTTCTTGAAGAGAAGGAACTACTCCGGCCATACCATTAAGAACTATATGCACACGCTGCAACAGTTCGTGGTCTGGGTGGATGTCCCCATCGAGGCAGTGACCCACAAGAAGCTTCTGGCTTACATCGATCACCTGCTGGATCGGGGGCTGCAGCCCAAGACGGTCAACTGCCATCTGGACAGCATCCGGGGGTTTTACCACTACCTCATTGAAGAAGAGCAAGTGGCCCTGGTCAATCCGGTGAAACGGGGTTATACCCTGCGGCTGTCCCGGCCGCTGCCCCGCCATCTGCGCGACGAAGAGGTGGAGAGGCTCCTCAAGGTCGTCCACCTGCAGCGGGATCGAGCCCTGGTCATGCTGATGGTGAGATGCGGGTTGCGGGTGGAGGAGGTGGCTCAACTGAAACTGGCGGCCCTGGACCTGCGGCGCAGTCAGGTCTTTGTCCATCAAGGCAAGGGCGCCAAAGACCGGGTGGTCTACCTGAGCGACGACGCCTACGAGGCCTTGGTACAGTATCTCCGGGTGAGGTCGGCCAGCCGGGTCAAAGAGGTCTTCCTGGTGGACAAAGGGAGATGCCGAGGTAAAGCCATCTCCGTACGGGGTATCCAAAAGCGTCTGGAACATTACGCCCGCCAGGCAAAGATCAAAGTGTCGTGCCACCAACTCCGGCACACCATGGCCACGCAACTCCTCAATGCTGACGCCGCCCTGGTAACCATCCAGGACCTCCTGGGGCATAGCCGGATCAGAACCACCCAGAGGTACTGCCGGGTATCCAATCTCAAGGTGCAGCGAGACTATTACCAGGCCATGACGGTGGTAATGCAAAGAAGCGGATGTGCTGGCCAATGAAAAAACAAAGTCTCATGCATCTAAACCGGCAGGAGGCGCCTGCTCCGACGAGCAAATTTTGGGCCCATTCTCGCAGGCGCCCCCTGCCTACCTTTCCAGAGAAAGGAGGACTACAGCAAAAACCTCTTGACAGCAAGGAAAGAATGAGAGAGAAAAGAGGCACCTAACCCACCACAATCAATAGAAAAAACAGGATTTATTACGTATAGCTGCTCTAAGTTGAAACTTATCATCCTGCCAAAGGTTCAACCTATTCGGATCATATCTTCATTCGTCGTTTAATCAAAAGTTCTTATCCCCTTCCGACTACAGCACGGGCCGCGATTATCCCGCTGGCTGAGGCTTGGATCAGTCCCCGGGTTATACCCCCACCATCCCCAATGATGAACAGATTGCGGATAGGGGTTTCCAATTCCGGGCTCAGTTTGACCCGGTGGGAGTAAAATTTCACTTCGACCCCGTAGAGCAAGGTGTGTCGATTGTTTATTCCTGGGGCCAAGGCATCCATCGCTTCTAACAT
>JBAQHL010000096.1:0-2383 GCA_049288295.1 Desulfobaccales bacterium | reverse complement strand
CATCTGGACTGAACCCCGGGTATTGGTGAACCCGCGCCAAAGCTCTCATGAGTTGCGGCGCTGGGTGCGGAAGGTGGGCAATGCCGTGGTGGTCAATGACCAGCAGGGGGGGCTCTGGCTTTTTTATGCCTCCATGCTGGGGGGCTGGTCCACAACCTCCCTCAATTACAAGGTTTCCCGGGACGAAGGCCAAACCTGGAGCCCCAGCCAAAAGCTGATCTTAAGCCCCTTTTTCAACCTGACCAACAACGTCAAGAATAAAGGCGTGAACCTCAACCGGGGCGCCCATCTCCTGCCCGTTTATCATGAGTTTCTCCACAAGTTTTCCCAGGTGCTGCTTTTCAGGCCGGAAAACCCCGGCCCCCCTTATCAGGTGCGGAAAATGACCTATACCGCCAGGGCCATACAGCCGGCCCTGGTTCCCCGGGATGACCAGAACCTGTCGGCTTTTTTCAGGAATGCCGCCGGGGAGGGGGAAAGGCATATTCTCAAGGCCGCCAGCAGCGACACGGGCTGGAACTGGTCGGGGTTGACTGGTACTTCGCTGCCCCACCCGGATGCCGGCTTTGACATGATCCGCCTCAGCGACGGCGCCATCCTGGGGGCCGTCAACCATGCCTTCCAGGACCGCAGCGACCTTACCCTGGTCCTGTCCCCGGATGAAGGGAAGAGCTGGAAGATCCTGCACGTTCTGGAGAATAAGCCCGGAAAGGAGTACGCCTATCCCTCATTCACGCTCAGCCAGGACCATTATCACTTGACGTACACTTATGAAAGAAAGCGCATCAAGCACGTGGTTTTTAATGAGGCCTGGCTCAGGGAACTGAAAAAGCATGGTCATTAAGGAATATATTCAACTTCTCATTCCCTGGCTTCTGGTGGCCTTGCTGCTGTTTTCCATGGTCTCATGGACCAGTATAGGTCAAGGCCGCAAGCTCTGGCAGAAAATGGCGGTGTTGGGCCTGGCCGCAATTATCAGTTTAGTTCCATTTACCGGTTTATCCCTGGCTGAGTATCTTCTTTCCCTCAATCCCAATTTTTCCATGGGGAGCCTGGCCTTGGCCGTGGTCTTCTTATGGCCGAAATTATTCGACACATCTCTTTTGTCAGAAAAAACGTTATTTATCTTTTGTCTTTGGAATGTCCTGTTTTCCCTGATTTTGTTTTCTTCCTATTTGGGTATGATTCCCTATGACATTTACTCCCTTGGATACAGTTTTTCCGTGGGTTTCATCATTATGGCCCTGATCACTCTCGTTACCATATGGCAATGGCCTTCTCTGTCCAGTATTTTTATTGCCTATATTGCCGCATTTAACTTGCGGCTGTTGCCCTCCCCCAATTTTTTTGACTATATTACCGACGGCTTCCTTTTTCTGATGTCACTGGGGCTGCTTTTTGCCCTGGCTGTGCCCGCGCGTCGGCCAATAATGCCGCAACAGTAATGCTGGGGCATGGCAAGCCGAGCTCCTACCAAGGAGTATTTAGGACCGTAGGGCGCGAAACCGCCGCGCCTCCCGCCTGTCGCATGGAACTTTTTAACAGAAAACAGAAAACCGAAAACCGTATTAATGGCGGGGTGAGTGGGAGACCTGGGCCTCCACCTGCTCCTGGGTGAGGCCGAAACGGCGGTCGCGCTGCTGATAATCAAGCAGGGCCTTAATGAATTCATCTTCCCGAAAATCGGGCCACAAGGTATCGGTGAAATAAAGCTCGGTGTAGGCGGTTTGCCACAAGAGGAAATTGCTCAGGCGATACTCGCCGCTGGTGCGGATCAGAAGGTCAGGGTTGGGAATGTCGGCGGTATAAAGGCGGCTGGCAAAGCTTTCCGGGGTGATGTCTTCGGGCCTCAACTGCCCGGCGGCCAGGTCCTCGGCCAGGGATCGGGCGGCCCGGACAATTTCGCTGCGCCCCCCATAACTTAAAGCCAGAATTAGGCTCATGCGGGCTCCCTTCCGGGTAGCCTCCTCGGTCCGGGTTAATTCTCGTCTGAGGTTCTCCGGCAGGCGCTGCAAATCCCCGATGGCCCGCAAGACGATCTGGTTTTGCCGCATTTCCTCCAGTTCCTGGCGCAGGTAGCGCAGGAGGAGACTCATCAAAGCCCGGACCTCCAGGGTCGGACGTTGCCAGTTTTCTTCGGAAAAGGTAAAGAGGGTGAGATATTCGATGCCCAGGCGGCGGGATAGGCGCACCACTGCCCGCACAGATTCGACGCCCGCCATGTGGCCCCGTATCCGGCGCAGCTCCCGGCGCTTGGCCCAACGGCCATTGCCGTCCATGATGATGGCCACATGACGGGGCAGGCGGCTGTGATCCAAACTGGCGGCGGCCTGAGGAAGATCTTTGGGGGGGCTCATTAAAAGGACATGATCTCCTTTTCTTT
>JBAQHL010000095.1:0-1740 GCA_049288295.1 Desulfobaccales bacterium | reverse complement strand
GTAAAGCTGCATTTTGCTTCTTAGTTCTTTTAACAATTCGAAAGTCCTCGTTGAGAGCTATCTGTTATTCCCGAGGAAAAAGGCTCCAGACTGAGTGGCTACCGCCGATCTTTAAATTGGTTGAGTAAATCTGGGAAATGCCGGGTATAATTGAATGGACTCGAAAACGGAGAAACATCTATGAAAAGGGTTGACGGAAGATCGGACACTAGAAATTTGTATTCCCGATTACTGCCTTGGGTGGTTGGTTTTCTGCTGGGGTCGGTGATTTTCCCCTCGCCTGCACTGGCCTTTATACCACACTGGGATCCCCGGGAAGCGTTTTTCATCCGCCAATTTTCCTACCTATTTTTTATGCTCGCCATGCTTTTCTTCATCTACGAACTAAAGCAGGGGAAATTGCAACGACATAAGGGCTTTCGCCTGCTGGTGTGGGCCAGCATATTTTTTGCTTTGTGGAATTTCGACTGTTTCATAGGGCAATTATTCGCTCTGTTTTTCGAAGCCCAAGTTACCGTGGGGGTGCCGGGGAGTTTGTCCCAACGGCTGGGTATGGCCAATTTCGGCAACTGGGTAAATTATTTCACCAAACTGGATCACCTGCTCCTGGTGCCGGCCTTCATATTTCTTTACTTGGGGATCCGGGCGCTCAGACGGGAGCAGGAGGTGGGGGAACTATGATGACCTTGCCTATTTTCCCCCTGCTGTTCGTGGATATTCTGGGTTCAGCCCTGGTTTTGCTGCTAAGTTGGGCCGCTTTTATCAACTCACGGAAACTGCTGGCCCGTGACCCGGAAAATGCCTTGTGGCTTTTCCTCTACTGGCTAACCCTGGCCTTCCTGGCCTTTGGCCTTTCACGAGCCTTGGGGCATATCATAGGACATATCCTGGTCTTTGCCGGTCACGGAGCTTTGTGGGGCCAGGTGCGGCCTTACAGCGGCGGTTTGAATGCCATCCTGTCCATCGTCATCGCCTCGGTCACCCTCTTTTTCCATAATATCCAGAAATTATACCGCACCATGGAAGCCACCCATCAGCATATGGAAGCCACCAGCCATGAAATTTTGACACTCAACAAGGAGATGGAGGCCCTGGTGATGGAACGGACCATGTCCGAAATGGCCCTGGGGATCGCCGACGGCATTCGCAACCCCCTCCATGTGATTGGCGGCTTCAGCAATCGCCTGCTCAAAAAAACAGCTTCGGATGATCCCGCCCGTAACTGGGCCATAGCCATCGCGGAGGCCGCCAAACAATTAGAGCAGATGGTAGAGCGCTTTGAGAACCTGGCCCAGGACAAGAAGTCATTTTTTTCCCAGGAAGACCTGAATAAGCTTGTCCGGGGCATCTTGGAAATGCAGCATGCAGTTTTCGAGCGCCGGCGCGTTCACCTGGTGACCGGGTTCCATCCTTATCCCGCCTACGCCCAGGTGAATAAACATCTCTTCAAGGTGGCAGTAGCCCACCTGGTGCGCAATGCTCTGGAAGCCACCCCCGCCCAGGGGGAGATTCACGTTACTACCGCGGTGGATATGAGCCACGCAAGCCTGGTTCTCCAGGATACGGGCCGGGGTATGTCCCCTGAGGTACTGACCAGAATCTTTGAACCCTATTTTACCACTAAGGTTGGTGGAACCGGTCTGGGCATGGTCTTTGTGCGTCAGATCATCGACGAACACCGGGGCACCATTAACTTGGAAAGCGAGGTCGGCCAGGGTACCACCGTCACCATCAGGTTGC
>JBAQHL010000094.1:0-1784 GCA_049288295.1 Desulfobaccales bacterium | reverse complement strand
AAACAGGGCCGCAGGAGGTCCTGTTTTTTTTGAGGGGGACATGAGGCCTGGCCGGCAGGCAGGCTCCCCCCTATGGATTCAAGGTTGCTGGTTTGCGGGTTTGGGCACAGGGGAAAATGGGCAAACCGGATGGGAATGAATATTGCATAAATATGCGTCTGTGGTTATCCTAAACCTAGTTCACATATCACGTAAGGAGAGCTTATGCGCCTATACCTTTTTCCTTTAGCCGTTAGCCTAATTCTTGGTCTGTCCTGTTCATCCCCGCCTCCACCCCCGCCCCTCACTGGGTCGGTGGCGTTTGCGGTGACGACGAAGGACGATGCCCAAGTCTATTTGCTTGACGGAAAAAGCGATGACCCGATGATGCTCCCCTCCGACACCAGAACCCCATCGTTCTCCCGGGATGGCGGCGAGCTCTATTTTGCCGGTGCTTTCAAGGGTAAAAACGAGGAGTTTTATCAGATCAAACGGTTAAACCTTTTCACCCGCAATATAGAAACTATCTCCAACGGCACTGCCAATGATGATTTCCCCGCCCCCTCTCCTGACGGTCTCCAAGTGGCCTTTATTTCCTCCCCGGTAGGTGATAGTGAGTCCCCGGAGGGTGTTCACTGGCGCCTTTGGCTGATGGATAGAGAAGGCAAAAACCGCCGCCTCTTAGACCCCAATGGGCCGAAAACCCAGCTTGAACCAAGCTGGTCTCCAGACTCCTCCAAGATCGTCTACGTTACCCAACAATCCCTCGACCAGCTCTTTCCAGCGGACATTAAAGAGAGATTGCAAAAAGGCGAGAAGATCCCCCGGGAAGAGTTAGAAAAGTATATAAAGCAGTTCCGATCTCCCCTCATGGTTTTCGATTTTGCCACGGGAGCCAGCAAGGAACTTACACCCCCGGATGTGACGGCCTCCTACCCCAGCTGGTCGCCCAAGGGCGATCTCATTGCCTTCACCAGGCAAGGCACTCAAAACGAAACCTCCATCTGGGGGATCAAGCCTGATGGCGCCGACCTGAGACCCCTCACCTCAGGCACCAGTGACAGTCAGCCTTCTATCAACCCAGACGGCCAGAGCCTCTTATTCACCCGGGAGCAGGACGGCAAGCGGGTGATTTGGGAGCTGAACCTGCAGACCCTGCAGGAGAGGAAGTTTCTGGAAGATGTGAAAGGAGTGCAAGGCATCGTTGCCCTCGAAAGACCTCGCCTTGGTAAATTCACCCCTCCGGCCGGCAAGGAATAGTTCCGCTGAGTTTACATTTGGCGCCGTTTCATCTAAGATACTCCCGCGATGCTTGGTGCTCAAAAAGGAATTATCAACGTCCCCGGAGTTTTTCCATGAGTTTTCCGTGTTATTTGGCCATCTTGGCGACCATGATCTCTCTGCTGTTTTCCCCCCAGACCACCTCGGCGGTTGGCCCTGAGTCCACCGGACGGCCTGAATCTTACGGGAAAAACGAGACCCTGCGTCTATCCCTGGCCCAGACAGTGGCCATGGCCCTGAAAAACAACCTGCCGCTGCAGACAGCCCGGCGCAAGATCAACACGGCGGCGTCTGATTACCGAACCGCCAAAGCGGGCTATTATCCCAAAATTGAAGCAGACCTTACCGGGAACCAGACGTTTTCCAACCTTATCAGGGACCGCCAACTTGTCTACGATCAGGTTTTTACCGCCGGCTTGAATATTACCGCCGCCATGCCCCTGGACCTCTCCGGAGCCGTTGGCCGGGCAGTGCAACAAGCCCTGATCTCATTTATCACGGAAAAAGCCAACTATGCCATCAGC
>JBAQHL010000093.1:0-3517 GCA_049288295.1 Desulfobaccales bacterium | reverse complement strand
ACGCCATCCTGGTGGTGGAGTTCGCCCGGGAACTGCGGGCCGACGGTATGTCTATCCCCGAGGCCGCCGTGGAAGCCACCCGGCGCCGGTTCCGGCCCATTGTCATGACTTCTTTTGCCTTTATTCTGGGAGTGGTGCCCCTCATGAAGGCCAGCGGAGCCGGCGCGGCCAGCCAACAGGCCATCGGCACCGTGGTCTTCGGGGGCATGCTGGCCTCCACCGTGCTTGCCATCCCTTTTGTGCCGGTGTTCTATGTCATTATGCAGACCCTGAGCGAAAGGCGCCGGAAGCCTGAAGCCGCCGGCAAACCACAGGATGTCCAGGTGCCCGCCGCCCCGGAGCACTGATCCTGCGTCTCTGCCGTCAGACAGTATAAAAGGGGTCCGAGGCCCGGTACACCCCCTGGCCTGATTTTTTCGATTTTCAATCTCATTCTGCTGCAATCATAGTTGCCAGAATCTCCCCGGATGGGCTAAATAGTTAAGGACTACGATAACACGGAGAAGCCATGCAATATCAGGAAGGCAGCATCGGCCGCGTCTTTGCCCTGAGGTTGGAGGAGGGAGACCGTCTGCCCGACAGCCTGGAGGCCTTTGCCCGGGACCAGAAACTGGCGGCCGCCATGGTTATTTATGTGGGGGGCGCCAAAGGCGGCAGCCGCCTGGTGGTGGGTCCGGATGCCTCCCGCCAGGACGCCATCGTGCCCCTGGTGCATACCCTGGCAGGCATCACCGAGGTTTTGGGGGTGGGGACCCTGTTTCCCAACGACCAGGGTGAGCCCGTCTTGCACCTGCACGCGGCCACCGGCCGGGAAGGAGGCGCCACCGTGGGCTGCAGCCGGGCCGGGGTGGATGTCTGGCTGGTGGGGGAGGTGATTATTCTGGAAATCCTGGGAACCGGGGGCCGCCGCCTCCCCGAACCGCCCAGCGGCTTTAGTCTTCTGCAATTCGGCGAGTAATTGGGATGATGACCGGCAGCCCAAAGGGCCACCCTGAACCTTTAGAGTCAAAAGGCGAAAAAATTCTTGCCAAATCCTTTTGGGCTTATTATATTTCCCCCGCGAAATGCCTGGCATTGAGCAGGTCATGTTAAAGGAGGGTATGGCCATCGGCGAGATCCGTTTTAGTCGCGATCACTTGTGGATCCGTATGGAGGATGACCTTCAGGCCACCCTGGGGCTTACCGACTACCTTCAGGAGAAGCTCGGGGAAATCTTTACACTACCCCTTCCCGAAGAGGGGGAGGAACTGGTCAAGGACGAGCCCTTCCTCACTTTGGAGGCCAAGCATGGACGCCGGGAACTGGTTGCCCCCGTTTCCGGCGAGGTTGTTGAATTAAATCAGGAAATCCTTGAGGTTCCCGAAATTGTCAATGAGGACCCCATGTCCGAGGGGTGGTTGCTCAAGGTGGAAATTTCCTCCAGTCAGGAGTTTGATGAACTCCTGACCGAGGATGAATACGAAGATTTTCTGGCTGAAGAGGAAGAGGAGGAAGAAGAGGACTAACTCCTTGTCCTGTGCTTCCCTTTTGGCGCCCATATCAGGTGAAGCGCTCCCTGGCGAGGGACCCTGTCTGGCAGGGCGCCCTTTGCCATGATATAGTTATCGCATGACCCAGGCTTCCTCCTCCACCTCCCTCCTGGGACGGCTTTGGAAAACCCTCACCTCCCTGCGCCTGACCCTGGTGCTCCTCATCATGCTGGCAGTGGTCAGCCTGGTGGGGACAGTTCGCCCCCAGGTGTTCGATACCTTCTGGTTTCTGGCCCCCCTGGCCCTCCTTTTTCTCAATCTGACGGCCTGCCTGATTCGAGGCCTGCCCCAGGCAGTGCACCGTGCCTTTCAGCCTCTTACTCCTGCCGCGGCTCTGGAGCTCCCGGAGCGGGCCCGCTTTTCCTGGCCCCCGGACCGGGACCCTCGCCCCCAGGTGGAAAATGTTTTGCGCAAGGAACTGGGGTCCGTGCAAAAAGCCGCCGAGGGGGACAGCACGGTATATTTCTGGGAGCGGGGCCGCTTTCGCCCCATAGGTCCCCCCCTGGTGCATCTGGCGCTCCTGATCATCTTGACGGGCGCCTTGTTGGGCCGTTTTTTCGGGGTTCAGGGCCGGTTGACCCTGATGGAGGGGGAAACCGCCCAGGATTTTGTTTCGGAAGGAAAGGCCGTACCCTTGGGCTTTCAGGCGCATCTGGACCGCTTTCAGGTGTTCAACTACCCAGACGGCAGCCCCCGGGAGTTCCGTTCCGACCTCACCTTGACCAAGCCCGGACAGGCCCCGGAGCAGGTGATCTGCCGGGTCAACGAGCCGGTGACCCTCGGCGATTATACCCTGTATCAGTCCAGCTACGGCAATACTGTGCGCCTGGAGGTCAGGGAGGGGGAAAATTCCCAGGTCATGGAAGCCATGGTGGGTCAAAGCCTGCAGATCCCCGGCTCCAGGGCCCGTATCCGGGTTCTGGAATACCTCCCGGACCTGGTGATGCCCGGGGGAGATCAGGAAAAGCGCCTGGGACCGGCGGCCCGTCTGGCCTATTGGGAGGAAGGCTCCCATCCCCGCCTCATCGTGCTCCTGAAAAACAGCCCCGAGTTGGCCGACAGGCAACCCGGGCCCCATCGCTTTTTCCTCCAGGGCTCCAAATCGTTTTCCGTCCTGCAGGTGAAGCGGGACCCGGGAGTTTTGTGGGTGTACGGCGGCTTTCTTTTGCTGTTGCCCGGCTTTTACCTGGCATTTTTGCGCCCGGCGGAACGGTGGGCATTGGTACTGCAGCCTAATCAGAAGGGCGCCTGGGTGGCGCGCCTTTTGGGGGCTGCGCCCCGGGCTAAGGAGGCTTTTCAGAACCGGCTGGAACGGCTTCAGACGCTTTTGCCAAAAGGAGGCGCGGCATGATCGGCCTGAGCGAGATCTTAGGTGGGGTGATGCTGGCCTACCTGGGCGCCGGCTTGCTTTTTCTGGCGGCTGTCCTGTGGTCCTCCCCCCGTTTAAGAAGTTTTGCGGTGGGCATTCTGGGCGGGGGCCTGGCGGCTCACACTTTGGCCTTTTTCGCCCGCTGGGCCATCTCTTACAACCAGGCCGCCCTGACTACCCCCCCGGCTGACTTTTGGAGCAAGGTGCAACTGCTGGTGTTCCAGGTGCCCCTGTCCAATTTTTATGAATCCCTGGTCTTTTTTTCCTGGGCCCTGGCCTGTCTGACCCTGATTTTTCTTTACCGCTACGCCGAGGGTTTTTTAGGCGTGGTGGGGGGTCTTTTGGCTTCTTTGGTCCTGGCTTATGCCTCTTTGGGGGTGGACAGCCGCATCAAGCCCCTGATGCCCGCCTTGAAGAGCAACTGGCTCCTCATTCACGTAATCACCTGCTTTTTGGGGTACGCCGCGTTTGGGTTGGCGTTCGGGGCCGCCATCCTTTACCTGGGCCGGAGCCTGACGTCCTCGTCCAAATCCCAGGCCTCCGCCCTGCACTCCCTGGATCGCCTGATTTACCGGGCGGCGGTCATCGGCTTTATCTTTTTGACCCTGGGCATTCTCAC
>JBAQHL010000092.1:0-3330 GCA_049288295.1 Desulfobaccales bacterium | reverse complement strand
CCCATAGGGAGCCATCGGGGAGGCAGGGTGAGGCCGGAGAGGGCGGGATGCACCTCCAGGATGGCGAAAAAGAGCATGAGCACTGCGATCACCAGTTTCACCGGGGTCACCTGAAACGTACGGCCCCACAGCTGGTAGCTGGCCAAAGGGGACAGGTGCGCCAGACCCAGAAGTGCCGCAGCTCCCAGGAAGGCGGCCGCCAGCGCCGGCAGGCCAAAACGCAGGACCACCGGAACATTGGCGTATTTTCCCACCAGGGCCACCTTAAAAAGATTGTTAACCAGGTGGACCAGCGCCGCGAGACCGATGGCCGCTTCCAGGGGGAAAAAGAGGGCAAAGACCGGAAGAAGGAGGGTGCCCAGGCCGAAGCCCGAGAAAAAGGTGAGGCCTGCGGTGAAAAACGCGGCCAGGGCGGGGAGGAGGTAGGGGAGCATGGGTCAATGGGAAAAGGTAGGCATTAGGCTCACGCCAAGGCGCGAAGCCGCGAAGCACCAAGCTGCCAAGGCGCAAAATTACTTGGAGGTGATCTTTATGTCGGTGTTGCCCACGAGCTCTAAAAGAGCCGAAATAGAGCCCTCCTGCAAATTTTTCAGGCGCACCGGCTTCTTGAAGGTGATGGCTGCCTGGATTTCCTTGGGGTTCACCAGAAAACGGTTGACCGCGTAAACCTGCTCCTTGAGGGCGGCCGGCAGCGGCATGAGAAACAGGTAACCATTGATGGAGCCCACCAGGTTTTGGACAAAGTCCTCGGGGGTCTGCCCCTGGGCCTGGGCCTCAGCCTTGATGAGGCGGGGCGCCAGACCAAAGTCCTGGTACACGGCCGCAACACCCTGGAGGCTGGCTTTTTGGGCGGGGATTTGCAGTTGCTCCAGATAATTCAAAATGTCGGCCAGACTGCCGTTGGTGGGCAGGGGAGGGCTTGTGAAGTCGGTCAGGTGCACATCAAATTGCAGCCGCCCCATGTCTTGGGCGGAGCCGTTCCACATAAAGTTCAAGTTCTTGGTATCGGGCTGGTAATCATAATCCAAATCAAGACTTACATTCAGCCGGTCATAGCCCAAACCGCTCAGTTGTTGTAAAAGGGGATTACCCTGCGCCAGATGGGGGGGGAATTGAAACGACAGATCTTTTACCCGCTTGGAAAGCCGGTTCAACACGTTATCCCGGGTGAGAACAATGGCCAGATTAAGAGTGCCGGAGTTGAAGCGAATATCGTCTTTTTGTAAATTAATGCCGTTAATGGCCAGATCAAGATTTTTTTGCTCGTTTTTGCCAACCGAAAAATCTGTAGAGATATCCCCGATAGCAACTTGCCCTTCCTCATTGGCCAGAGAAATGTTGGTCAGATTAAGCTTGCCTGACAAAAGATTATCAAGAATGACCTTCCAGTCTTTCTCAATTTCATCCTCAGTGGGAACCCGTTTAAGAGTAAAGGAAGAGTTCAGCCGCTCAATGCCGATCCTGACATCTTCATTGCTTAGGGCAATATTGTCTAGAAGAATTCTGGTGGGTATCCAGTTGACGCCGATGGTGGTAAAATCCCGAACCCCCACCCGGTCAATGGTAACCATCCCTGGCAGAGGAGGCTTCCACAGTCTGACGTTTTTCATGTTGACGGTAAAATTCAGCCAGTTCACCCCGAGGCTGTCGTAATCCACCTTTACATGCTCCCGGATTTCCTGGATGTGGTAGTCGATTTCCTTTTTCAGGGCGGTGGTGACGTAATATTCGAGGCCGAAAAACGCGGCCGCCGCCAAAATGAGCAACAAAATCAACACGCTGGGAATGATAACCAGAAGCCGGTTTTTTTTAGGCATGTGAATACTCCTGGAAGTTATGCTGTTTTCTGTTTTCGGTTTTTCTCTTAATAAAGTTCAAAGTTTTTATAGGGCGGCCCCTGGAAATCTGGCCCCACAGTTCTATCTTCATGGCACTCTGGTCCCTCATAAACTCTTGCTGACCGCTGACTGCTGAAAGCTGATAGCTATTTTCACAGGGTCAGAATCAAAGGCAGGATCATGGGACGGCGTTCCAGGGCCTTGAAGAAGAGTTTGCGCAGGGCCTTGCCCACCTGGGCCTGAATTTCCAGCCAATCCTGGGTGGGTTCGGTTAGGCTCCGGGAGACGATGTCCTCGAAGACCCGGCGGGCCTGGGCCAGCAGGTGTTCTTGCTCCTCTTCCAGGACAAAGCCCCGGGTCACCAGGTCCGGTTCGGTGACCATTTTGCGGGAAACCTGGTCCACAGCCACAGTGGCGATGACCAGGCCGTCGCTGGCCAGGTGGCGGCGGTCCCGCAGCACGATGCGGGAAACATCCCCCACCCCCTTGCCGTCCACGAAAACCCGGCCCACCTCTATCTGATTCACCAGGCGTCCTCCCTCGGCGTCGAATCGCACCTGGTCGCCGTCCGTGGCCAGGAGAATTTCCGTATTGGGCAGACCGAGTGAGCGGGCCAGCTTGGCGTGGCCGATAAGGTGGCGCATCTCCCCGTGAATGGGAATGAAGTACCGGGGTTGCGTGAGATTGAGGAGAAGCTTTAGTTCCTCCTGGCAGGCGTGGCCCGACACGTGGATGGCGGCCACCTGCTCGTACACCACTTCCGCGCCCAGGCGGCAAAGATTGTTGATCACCGTGGATATGGCCCGTTCGTTGCCGGGAATGAACTTACTGGACAGGATCACCAGGTCGCCCTTGTGGATGTGCACGTGCTTATGGGCCTCAAGGGCAATGCGGGCCAGGGCGCTCAAGGGCTCCCCCTGGCTGCCGGTGGTGACGATAATGGTCTCGTGAGGAGGCAGGCGCCCCAGGTCCCCAACCGTGATCTCCAGATCCGGCTCCACGGCGAGATACCCCAGTTCCTTGGCAAGGCGGGAGTTCACCACCATGGACTTGCCGTTGAACAGCACCCGGCGGCCGTACTTGGCGGCCAGACTGACAATCTGCTGCAAGCGGCTGATGTGGGACGCGAAAACCGCCACGATGACCCGGCCCGGAGCATTTTGGATCAGATCTTCCAGGGTGTGGCCTATCTGGCGTTCACTCAGGGTGAAGCCCGGGCGTTCGGCATTGGTGGAATCGGAGAGCAGCGCCAGGACCCCGGCCTCCCCCCAGGCGGCGAAGCGGTTCAGGTCGGTGGCCGGGCCGACCACCGGGGTCTGGTCCACCTTAAAGTCGCCGGAGTGAACCAGGACGCCCTGGGGGGTCTTGACGGCAAAGCCCACGCCATCCACGATGGAGTGAGAAACAGCGATGAACTCAAAGGTCAGGGAGCCCAGGGTCAGGGTCTGGCGGGGCTTGATTTCCCGCAGGTCCGCCTGGTCCAGGAGATTGT
>JBAQHL010000091.1:0-1749 GCA_049288295.1 Desulfobaccales bacterium | reverse complement strand
CCGCCGCTCCCTCCCCTCTCCCCGTCATTTGGCTGGAAAAATTCCCGGTGATGCAATATATTCATGATCATTACAAAAAACACTGCCCATGAAAAAAACCGATATACACCTCTACCTGCGGCTCCTCAGCTACGTGAAGCTGCATTGGCCCCGCTTGCTGGCGGCAGTCCTGGCCATGCTGGTGGTGTCCGGTATTACCGCCACCCTGGCCTATCTGGTGAAACCCTTCCTGGACGACGTTTTTTTCCAGAAAAACCTCCGGATGCTCTATGTGCTCCCCGTCTTGCTGGTGGCCCTCTATGCCACCAAGGGGGCTTTGTCCTTTTTCCACACCTATCAGATGCACTATATCGGCCTGAGCATCATCACCCTCCTGCGGGATCAGCTTTTTCGGCACCTGCAGCGCCAACCCCACGCCTTTTTCGACCGGGAGGCCACCGGTGTCCTTATGAGCCGGGTGGTTTATGACGTCCTCCTGCTCCAGGATTCGGTTTCCCGGGTCATCACCAGCTTTTTCAAGGACAGCTTTACCCTGATCGGCCTCACCGGGGTCATTTTTTACCAGGATTGGCGCCTGGCCTTCATGGCCATCCTGGTTTTCCCCCCTGCCGCTTACCTCATCATGAGCATTGGCCGGCGTCTCAGGGGGCTGGCCAAGGAAAGCCAACAATCGGTGGCGCAACTGAACCGCCTCCTCCAGGAGAACTTCACCGGCCAGCGCATCGTCAAGGCCTTTGCCAGGGAAGATTTTGAGGGTGTCCGCTTCCAGGCCGCCAGCGAGCATTTCCGCCGGGTGCAGATGCGCCTGCGCATGATGCGGGAGTTCTCCTCCCCGGTCATGGAACTCCTGGGAGCCCTGGGCATGGCGGTCATCATTTCCTACGGCGGCTACCAGGTTATCCAGGGAGCCACCACCCCCGGCACCTTCTTTTCCTTCCTGGCGGCCCTGTTGATGCTCTATGCTCCCATCCGGGGTCTGAGCAGCGCCCAGAACTCCGTCCAGGAAGCCCTGGCCGCGGCCCAACGGGTGTTTGCCGTCCTGGACCTGGAGCCGGGGATCGTGGACCGCCCCGGCGCCCAGGTACTGGCCCCCCTTTCCCGAGAAATCGCCTTTCGCCATGTTTCCTTCACTTATGGGGATGAGCTCATACTTCAGGACATCGATTTTTCCGTGACAAAAGGGGAAATGGTGGCCCTGGTGGGTCCCTCCGGGGCCGGCAAAACCACCCTGTTGAACCTGTTGCCCCGCTTTTATGAAATAACCTCGGGGGCCGTCCTCATTGACGGGGTGGACATCCGGGAAGTGACCCTGGCCTCGCTCCGGGCCCAGATCGGGGTGGTCACCCAACAGACCATCCTGTTCAACGAAACGGTGCGCTACAACGTGGCTTACGGCCGCCTCGAGGCCACCGAGGAGGACATCCTCCTGGCCCTCCGGGCCGCCCACGCTTTCGATTTCGTCATGGCCCTCCCCCAGGGCCTGAACACCGTCATCGGGGAGCAGGGCCTGCGCCTGTCCGGCGGCGAGCGCCAGCGCCTGGCCATTGCCCGGGCCCTGCTCAAGGACCCTCCCATCCTTATTCTGGACGAAGCCACTTCCTCCCTGGACTCAGAAAGCGAACGGGAAGTGCAGCAGGCCCTGGACCGCCTGATTGAGGGCCGCACCACCCTGGTCATTGCCCACCGCCTGTCCACGGTGCGCCACGCCCACCGCCTCATGGTCATGGACAGCGGCCGCATTGTGGAAAC
>JBAQHL010000090.1:0-1582 GCA_049288295.1 Desulfobaccales bacterium | reverse complement strand
GGTGGTAGCAGAGGTAAGGGATGAAGATCCCATTTTCCTTGGCCACCTCCAGGATGGTCTTCCCTTGCTCCGCCTGAATGGCCCGACCGTCAATGGTGAGATTTACCATAGGTCTTTCCGTTTTATGTAGGGTGTCTCTTACCACCCTTTTTTTTAGCGGGCTGTGCCCGCCCTACCGTTTTTTTGCCGAAAACAGAAAACAGAAAACTTAGCGATCCACGTCCGCCAAGACGATGTCCATGGTGCCGATGATGGCGATGAGGTCGGAGAGCAGCCTCCCGGTGGCCAGCTTGTCAGTGGCGTTCAGCACCACAAAGGACGGGGCCCGGATTTTCACCCGGAAAGGCTGGGCCGTGCCGTCGCTGATAATATAGAAACCCAACTCGCCCTTAGGAGCCTCGATGGCCTGGTAGATCTCGCCCTTGGGCGGGGTGATGCCTTCCTGGATAAGCTTGAAATGGTTGATGAGAGAAGCGATGTCTGTGTAAACCTTTTCCTTGGGAGGCAGGCTCACCCGGGGGTCGTCCACCTTGATGTCGCCCGCAGGCAGCTTTTCCAGGGCCTGACGGAGGATGCGGTTGCTCTGCAGCATCTCCTGCATGCGCACCAGGTACCGGGAGTAGGTGTCCCCTGCTTTGGTCCCCAGGGGCACCTCGAAGTCAAAATCTTCATAGCTGGAATAGGGATTGTCCCGGCGCAGGTCCCAATCGACCCCGGAACCCCGGGCCATGGGTCCGGACCAGCCCCAATCCAGGGCATCTTCCGTACTCATGACGCCGACGCCGATGGTGCGCTGTTTCCAGATTATATTTTTGGTCAGGAGGGTGTCGTAATCTTTCCATTTATCCGGAAATTCTTTGACGAACTCCCAGGCCTTTTCCATGAACCCATCGGGCAGGTCCGCAGCCAGGCCGCCGATGCGGAAATACAAAGGAAACATGCGGCCGCCCGAAACCATCTCGCACAGGTCCATGATCTTTTCCCGTTCTCTAAAGCCGTAGAACAGGGGGGTCATGGCGCCTAAGTCGTGGCCGCTGGTGCCCAGCCAGAAGATGTGGGAGGCGATGCGGGTGAATTCCGCCATGATCACCCGGATATACTGGGCCCTTTTCGGCACCTCGATGCCTAAAAGCTTTTCCACCGCCAGGCAGTAGCCGAAATTATTCACTTCTCCGGCCAGGTAATCCACGCGGTTCATCAAGGGCAGGCACTTGTGATAGGTGCGGCTTTCACAGAGCTTCTCGATGCCCCGATGGAGGTAACCGATGTCCGGGTCGGCCCTGACAATAAGTTCGCCGTCCAGTTCCACTTCTACCCGGAGAACGCCGTGGGTGCTGGGGTGCTGGGGACCCACGTTCAGGACCATGGTTTCCGTCTGGGGTATGGGTTTTACGGGTTCCATGAGCATTCCTTGGAAAAGCTGTAAGCTATAAGCTTTAAGCCTTAAGCTATAAACCGTATTTCTTGTTGTTTAAATTTGGAGTAATTCTCCAAGATTGCCTTCACTTATCACTGCTAACTGCTAACTGCTAACTGCTAACTGCTAACTGCTGACTGCTGAATGCTAACCCATGCCCACCAC
>JBAQHL010000089.1:0-1506 GCA_049288295.1 Desulfobaccales bacterium | reverse complement strand
GAGTATTAATGTTCTTTCCCTGCAAACCTCGATAAATAATCTATTAATATTATCAGAAATAAGGAGAATGGCGAAAGTCTTTTACCGGAAAGGCTTAAGCCCCCCTGCCTCCCAGGTTTGCCTGCGGCTGCCTGCCTTGTCCAGGAGCTCCCCGTGAGATGCCAGGGACTAGCCCTCCTTTCTCGGAATGAGGCGCCACAGCACGGTTGAGCCCTTATCCTGAAGCGCTTCCCGGCCAAAGGTGAAACCCATGATTTTTCTCTCTCCGGGCAGGGGGGCAGAGCGCTGGATGCTCAGCTGCCTGTCATCCATTGACACCTTTTCCACGCCCACCCAGGGCCACAGAAAGGGGTGATGGGGCTGGCCCCCAAACCTCAGCCCCCCCAGGGGCGCGGGCTTGTGGGGATCAAGATTGACCAGGGACAGGCTGCCGCCCGGCTCCGGGGCCAGGGGCACAACCTGCCAGCCATCACCGTCCAGGTGAATGTCCGCCGTGGTGATCAAGCCTGCGGCCGATTGCCTGATAAGGCGCAGGCGCGATGAGCCATTTTTCGGAGGCGCCGGCAGGAGCTGTAGTTCAAAGGGGAGAAAATCGCCCTCCAGGGTCAGGGTATAAACCGAACCACCCGGTATGATGAGGGGATACTGGACCGATCTGACATTTTCATAATGCTGCACGGCCAGAAAGGGGTTCCAGCCGATTTCGTATTTCACCTTGGCCGGGGTGAGGTCGAAGCTTTCAGGCAGAGGCTGGAGGGGCACATAAACGGCCCTTCTCCCCAACCCCCCGTGGGAAAGAAAGTAATGCCGCAGGAAATCGTCATTATAAACAATAACATCCTCAGGAGCGGTATGCTCAAAGAGCCACCTGACCTGGCCCGGATCAAACATGACGTTCTGGCGCACCAGCATGAAATGCTTGACAGTATCCCGCTCCTCATGGGCCTGGCCCAGGTGAGGCGCGTAACCGAACACCAGAAAAATAACCAGCGCGGCCCACATACGGCGGGGGGTCAGGGTTTTGGTGAGGGAGTCCGCTTCTTTCAACGTGCCGGGCAGAAAATCCTGGGAGCCGCTCTTTATGTGTTGGAATACCCACCACAAGCCGCGCCCGAAGATGGCCGCCAAGACCACGGCAAAGGGCACCCACAACCGGGTGGTGAGG
This sequence comes from Desulfobaccales bacterium, assembly GCA_049288295.1. Taxonomy (GTDB): domain Bacteria; phylum Desulfobacterota; class Desulfobaccia; order Desulfobaccales; family 0-14-0-80-60-11; genus JBGSLA01. Next base: position 341 of record JBAQHL010000089.1, on the reverse strand, counting down.
TCGGCCCGCAGGATGGGATGCCCGGCCTCGGCGATGTACATGACGTGAAGCACTGACGGCAGAAGAATAACCAGGAGCACGTAAAAGGCCAGGCGCAGATATTTCTTTTGTTCCTGGGGCGGATACAACCAGCCGGCCCGGAGAATAATAAACAGAACCAGAGCCGACAAGACGGGCAGGGAGAGGATGAGGCCCCCCAGGCCCACGAGCCACCCTAAAAGCTGAGAGGCTTTGCCCGGGGTTTTCCTGAGGAGCCGGGCACAATACAGGAATGACAAGCCCACTATTTGAGAGCCCAAGAACAAGAAAAGCCGGTAACTGGAAACAAACTCCTGAATATG
>JBAQHL010000088.1:0-3425 GCA_049288295.1 Desulfobaccales bacterium | reverse complement strand
CTCCAGCGGTGCGGGCAATAACGGCTCGGCCTTTGCTGGCTTGAACGCCAACACCCCCTGGTGGAATATCTCCCTGGGGCTCGCCATGCTTATAGGTCGATTCTGGATGATGATCCCGGTGCTGGGCATCGCCGGAGCCATGGTGGGCAAGAAGACTGTGCCCCCCAGCCTGGGGACCTTTCCCACCAATGGGTCGCTCTTCCTGGGCCTCCTGGTGGGGGTGATTGTCATCGTCGGGGCCTTGACTTTCCTCCCGGTCCTGTCTCTGGGCCCGGTGCTGGAAGAATTTCTTGCCGCCAAGGGCAGGTTTTTCTAAGGAGTGAGACATGAGTATTCATCCCAGACAGGAAATTTCCCTGTTTAACAAGGCGATCTTGGGCCCGGCGGCCTGGGAGAGTCTGAAGAAGCTGGCGCCCAATCTGGTCTGCAAGAACCCGGTGATGTTTGTGGTGGAGGTGGGGGCGGTCCTGACGACCATTCTCTGGGTCCGGGATTTCTTCTCGCCGTCGCCGCCCGAACCTTTGTGGTTCACCGCCCAAGTGGGTCTGTGGCTCTGGATTACAGTAATCTTTGCCAATTTCGCGGAAGCCGTGGCCGAAGGCCGGGGCAAGGCCCAGGCCGCCACCCTCAAGCAAATGCGCCGGGAGATCCTGGCCCGGCACCTGGTGAACGGCGAAGAAATCCAGGTCCCGGCTTCGCAGCTCCGCCAGGGGGATATCGTGGTGGCGGCGGCTGGGGATTATATCCCCGGCGATGGCGACGTCATTGAGGGCATCGCCTCGGTGGACGAGTCTGCGATTACCGGGGAATCGGCCCCGGTTATCCGGGAAGCCGGCGGCGACCGTTCCGCAGTGACCGGCGGGACCCGGGTGCTGTCTGACCGCATTGTCGTCCGTATCAGCGCCAATCCGGGAGACAGCTTCCTGGACAAGATGATCGCCCTGGTGGAGGGCGCGGTGCGGCACAAGACCCCCAATGAAATCGCCCTGCACATCCTCCTGGTGGGTCTGACCATCGTCTTTCTCATCGCCTGCGTCACCCTGGTGCCGGTGGCGGCTTATTCCCGCATTGCCATCTCCACCACGGTGGTGGCCGCGCTGTTGGTCTGCCTCATCCCCACCACCATCGGCGGTTTGCTGTCCGCCATCGGCATTGCCGGCATGGACCGCTTGATTCGCAAGAACGTCCTGGCCATGAGCGGCAGGGCGGTGGAAGCCGCGGGAGATGTGGACACCCTGCTTCTGGACAAAACCGGCACCATCACCCTGGGAAACCGCATGGCCTCGGAGTTGATCCCGGCGGCGGGGGTGACCATCGGGGAGTTGGCCATGGCCGCAGGGGTGTCCAGCGTTGCGGATGAAACCCCCGAGGGCCGCTCCATCGTGGAATTTGTCACGAAAAACTTTGGCCTTACTGATCAATCCCTGCACCTGGATGGGGCCCAGTTTATTGCCTTCAGCGCCCACACCCGCATGAGCGGCTGTGATGTTAATGGGCTGAGCATCAGGAAAGGCGCGGTGGACTCCATTTGCCAACAGGTGTCGTCCCTGGGCGGGGCCATCCCTGATAATCTGGAAGAAGTGGTGCACCGCATCGGCGACGCCGGGGGGACACCCCTGGCCGTGTCCCAGGGCTCGCGTTTCATGGGCGTCATCTATCTCAAGGATGTGATCAAGGCGGACATCAAAGAGCGGTTCGCGCGCTTCCGGGCCATGGGCATCCGCACCGTGATGATCACCGGTGACAATCCCCGCACCGCGGCCACCATCGCCAAAGAAGCGGGGGTGGACGATTTTCTGGCCGAAGCCACCCCGGAGCGCAAGATGCACCTCATCATGGAGGAGCAGGCCAAGGGCAAGATGGTGGCCATGACCGGGGACGGCACCAACGACGCCCCGGCCCTGGCCCAGGCCGACGTGGGCGTGGCCATGAACACCGGCACCCAGGCGGCCAAGGAAGCCGGCAACATGATCGACCTGGACTCCGACCCCACCAAGCTCCTGGAAGTGGTGGAGGTGGGCAAACAACTGCTCATGACCCGGGGTGCCCTAACCACCTTTTCCGTGGCCAACGACGTGGCCAAGTACTTCGCCATTCTCCCGGCCATGTTCGTCATGGTCTACCCGGAAATCGCCCCCCTCAATCTTATGGGCCTGGCCTCGCCCCGGACTGCGATCTTGTCGGCGGTCATTTTCAACGCCCTCATCATCGTGCTCCTGATTCCCTTGGCTTTGAGGGGGGTCCGCTACCGCCCCCTGGGGGCCGCGGCCCTGCTGAGGCGGTTGATGCTGATCTATGGCCTGGGCGGGATCATCGCCCCATTTATTGGCATCAAACTTATAGACCTGATGCTGGCGGCATTGGGAGTTTGACCGAGGTCATTCGGGGCGAAGCGCAGAATATAGATTCTTCGGTCGCTTCCCTCCCTCAGAATGACAAAACAGCTATGTTCCAGTAATCTCAAGGAAAAAGTCATGTGGCGCACTTTCAGCATAGCTTGCCGGGCCGCCCTTTTTACCCTGATCCTCACCGGCCTGGTCTATCCCCTCCTGGTCACCGGTATGGCCCAGCTCCTCTTGTCGCATAAGGCCAACGGCAGCCTGGTCAAAGATGAGCAGGGCCGGTTGGTGGGTTCGGAGCTCATCGGCCAGCGGTTTTCCCATCCCGCTTACGTCCAACCCCGGCCTTCCGCGGCGGGGGAAATAGGCTACGACGCCACCGCGTCGGGGGGTTCCAACTTAGGCCCCACTTCTCAAAAGCTGCGGGCTCGTGCTATAAGTGATTTAGAACGCTTGCAAAAGGAGAATCCTGAGGCCGCCCCTGCAGTCCCGGTTGAATTGCTGACCGCGTCGGCCAGCGGCCTGGACCCGCACCTCTCCCTGGCAGGGGCCCTGTGGCAGGCGCCCCGGGTGGCCAAGGCCCGGGGAGTGGCGCCGGAGCGCATCAAAGCTGTGGTCCAGGCGCACCTGGAGGGGCCGGACCTGGGCTTTTTGGGTGAGCCCCGGGTAAATGTGCTCCTGTTGAACCTGGCTTTGGACCGGCAGTTTGGGAGGCCTTAGGCAGTGAGAACTCATGGCGGGAAAGCGAAGCACATCCCGCCTTGTTAGATAGCAAGCTCAGATTAATGGGTTTCTTGACATGACCTTCACCACCACCCGGGCCCAGGACTTTCTTGATCTTTTGGAGCGCGCCAAGCGCGGCCGGTTGAAGATCTACCTGGGGTTTGCCGCGGGGGTGGGCAAGACCGTGCGCATGCTGAATGAGGCCCACGCCCTCAAACAGCGCGGCGTGGACGTGGTCCTGGCCTACATCGAAACCCATGGCCGGGCCGAGACCGCGAAACTGATCGGCGACCTGGAAGTGGTGCCCCGCAAACAGTTCAAGTACCGGGGCATCACGGTGGAAGAGATGGACCTGGACGCGGT
>JBAQHL010000087.1:0-2032 GCA_049288295.1 Desulfobaccales bacterium | reverse complement strand
CAATATTCCGGGGGCTTTGCAGAGTGGCCTTGAGGCGGGGCAGGGATGCCCGGGGATAGGATTCCGGGACAATGACGAGGGTGAGGTGCGGGGCGCCCCCCTCCCGGCGGAAAAAGGAGAAGTCCCGCTCCAGGTCTTCCACCACCTGAGGTGCGCCGCTAACCTGGATGTTTAACCCGTAAAAATCAAAAGCTGCGGCTGCCGTTGGGGACATGAAGAAGCCTTGCAGGGGAGTGTTTGGGTAACGACTATAACAGCAAACATGAGCACCTGTAAACCTGGGAGCGGCCGTATCCGCAACCCTGTGATACGGTTAGAGGCACAGCACATCAATCCACCGGTGCGCTAAAATATAATATCTTCTGGCACAGGCCCCCGATAAAAGCGCCGACAAACAGCGCCAGATCAGCCAGGTACCTGAGGCCCGCAAAGGCTGCGCCCCGGCGCAGGCCCCAGTGCTTCAGATCAGGCCAGGCATAGCCCAGCGCCAACATGACGGTCACGCCAAGACCCATCAACCCCAGAAGCGAACATCCCAGCAGCCAGGCCAATACTGCACCGAGAAAGGTCAGGTGAAGCATGAAAAAAGTAGTCAGGAAGAGCACCACGGCCCAGGAGGACCGCCGGTAGAACAGACAACGGTAGCGCTCCCCTGATATGGGCCTCATGAGGCGGGCGTAAATTTCCACGGCGGGCTCGTTATGTTTGGCAAAGACGTAGGGATGGTAACGGCCGTAACCATACCATTGCTGCAGCAAACGCTTGACGGTGGCCGGATTTTTATGGAAGACCACCGCGTCCCGGCGCATGTAGAGCTCCCAGTCCGCGGCTGACAGGCGGGCGCAGATATCGCAATCTTCACCGGTGACGCACTGAGGATCGTAGCCGCCGATCTCTTCAAGGGCCTGGCGCCGTATGGCCATATTGGCTCCGGCAAAAAACGGGGCAACGGTGGGGTGGCGGCCCTTGGCCAGATAGCCCTCTTCCTTAAGCTCACCGAGAATCTGGATGATCATGCGGGATTAAACCTCCTAATTGTCCCCAGCAGCAGACATGCGGGAGTCATAGAACTGCGCCACTAACTCGGACTGTCCCGCCAGGGGCAGCAGGCTGCCACCCACTGCCCCGATGTGGGGATCCTTCAGAAAGGGAAGTTCCAGCTCTAAGAGCCAATGGGGTTCAGCTTTGCAATCATCATCGAGAAACGCCACCAGGTCGCCCGTGCAGTGTATCAGAGCCTTGTTGCGGGCCTGCGGTATCCCCACGGTCTCCTCCCGCAGCAGGGTCAGGTTCAAGTGCCCGGCGAAAGACCGGGCCACCGCAACGGTATCATCTTCCGAGGCGTTGTCCACCACCACCACCTGGTCCGGGGGGCGCACCTGGTCGACCAGGGACTGGAGTGCAGTCCCCAGAAGCTGAGCCCGGTTCCTGGTTACAATGGCCACGGAAATAGTCAGCTCTGTTCTGGGTGGAGGAGGAGAATTCAGGTTGGGTTGACCCGGAGAGAAGAGAATCTCTTCAAGGTGCAAGGCATACCACCTGGCCCAATTGACATACCGCAGGGCTTCCGACGGTCGATTCTCCGCTTCCAGGCAGTATTCTCGGTAAATCTGCCGGAGGGCGGGCTCCGCGGTCGGCGTGAGGACGACCAGAGACTCCAATAGCTGGGCGCTCGTTACCGGGACGTCGATGACTCCCGGTTGATGGGCTTGGGCGGCCATCAAGGCGCCTCGGCCGGCCTCCCAGAAAAGGGTGAAAAAACTGCGGGTGTTAATCTGAAAGACCTCCCGCTGGTGAAACAAGGCCAGCAGGGTCCGGGCCCGTTGTTCGAGAGCATCGGCCCGGGGGAAGGGACGCGGGACTTCAATGGCGGCGGCGACTTCCAGGTTGTGGTTCAGGGGTTGGGTAGAAGACAGACAGGCGAAAAATTCCGGGTCCCAGGCGGGGGTTTTTACGACTCGCCCCGGAATGGGCCGCAAAGCCACCGCCACGCCCGCCTCAAGGTCGCAGAAGAAGGGATTCACCCGCGGCA
>JBAQHL010000086.1:0-5198 GCA_049288295.1 Desulfobaccales bacterium | reverse complement strand
AAAGGCTTGTCATCTGCAGCCCATCATTCAGAGGCTGCCCACCCACAACAGGAAGCCCCGGCCCACACCTCCATGGGCGCCTTCAAACGCTGGCTTCTCTGGTTTCTCACCTTTTTCGGCATCTATGCCTCCTCTTCCATGTGCCCCTTTTGCGGAACACCGGGTTGCCCGGTGGGCGCGGGCAGCGCCGCCCTGGTAGGGGGCTTTTTCGCAGCATTGTGGCAGTACGGCCGCAATCTTTGGGAGAGTTTAAAGAAAATGGTCGCCAGGCTTAAAGGGTGAACTCCGGGGGTTCCATGTTATTGGACCAAATCGACACCTTTGACATCTTTCGCCCCAAGATGGACGCCACCAAGGAAGTCCTCCACGCCATCGCCACCTTTCAGGCCGACATCTCCCCGGTTTTCCCTTATATGAATGCCGAATTGGGCGGCTGGGATTATAACCAGCCCAACCAGGTGCTTCTTGTTAAGCTCTCCGCCGGGAAATGGCTCACCCTGCACCCGCAAAAAATCGCCATTCGGGGCATCAAAGACCTGGACGAGGCCCATGCCCTGCTTGCCTGGATCAAGGGGCAGATCAACGACATCTATGAGCGCCGGCACACCATAACTCCCCGGTATGTGAGCCAGGCCGGCCTCAAGGTTATGGAAATCCTGAAGCTCCTGCCCATGACCAACTGCAAGGCCTGCGGCTACCCCACCTGCATGGCCTACGCCGCGGCCCTCCGGGAAGGGGAAATCAGCCTCCCGGACTGCCCGCCCCTGTGGGAAGAAAAATACCGGGAAAAACGGGAAAAGCTGCAAGCTTATCTTACGAGCTTCGGCTGGCGGGCGATAGATGCGGATTAAGAAAAAGGATACCATGATGCGAAAATCTATTCCGGCGATTCCCCTCGTTGTTTCTGGTTTGATTCTGACCTGGACCCTGATGGCTGGCAGCGAGGCCATAGCCGCTCCCCACGTGGAAGTTCCGCAAACTACCCATGATTTCGGCAAGGTCTTTGAAGATAAAGAATTAGTTCACACCTTTATCATTAAAAACACCGGCGATGCCCCCCTCCAAATCAAGGATATTGACCCGGATTGCGCCTGCACCGCGGCCAACTGCGACCGCACCATCCCCCCGGGCGGCCAGGGCAAAATCAGCCTGACCATTGCCCCCTTTTCAGTCCTCAAACAATTCGCCAAGCACACCAAGGTATTTTTCAATGATCCGGAGCTCTCCCAGATAACTCTCACCATGTCAGGCTGGGGGCAGCCCGCCATCGAAATCCAGCCCCATCACATCGTGCGCTTCCAGGGCGAGGCGGGGGAAGAAATGAAGGCCCAGGTGCGCTTCATTTCTCATCTGAATATTCCTGGGGAAATCAGTAACGTAACCACCAGCATCCCCCAGTTTATCGAGGTGAACCTCAGACCGGAGGAACGGGGCAAAAGTTATGTTCTGGAAGTAAAAAATAAGAGCCAGGAAGTCGGCCACTATGCCGGCAAAATCGAAATGAAAGCCAACGCGGTGAAGCGGCCCGTCCTGATTGTCCGGGTCTTTGCCGATATTCGCTCGCCGGGGGCGGTGAGACCGTGAAAAGCCGGGAGGCATAAGGGAGGAAAAATGCCATGAGAAAGGAACTGGTGGATCTTATGCATGAGGCCATGGACCAGCACGAAGTGGCCCAAGATTATTACCGACGCATGGCTCACAAAATGACTCATGCGGACGCCCGGGAAACCTTTGAGTATCTGGCCAAGGAGGCGGAGGACAATAAGGCCCGGCTGCATCAGTGCCTGACCCCCGAGGGCTGTCCCATAGTCCCGCCGGTGCACGACCTTCACCTGGCCGAGCATCTTAAGACTCCAACAGTCACAGAAGACCTATCCCCCAAGGATGCCCTGGCCCTGGCCATTAAACGGTCGGAGGCCCTCTGCCGTTTCTATCAGGCCATGGCCGAATTGCAATCCCCGGGGGAAATTCGCAGGCGCCTGGATTACCTGGCAAAATCGGAGGCAAGCCATAAAGAGAAATTAGAAAATATATACGACACGGTTGCCTTCCCCGAAGTCTGGTAGCAGGGTCTTCTGTTATAATTGCATGGTCTTAGCGTAGGTTTGACGGAACAAGCCTTCCCCCGATGAAGACCCTGAGGTTTGGGGTCTAAACCGGAGGAGAGAGAATGAAAAACCATTATATCCCCAAAATTCTGGCTTTTTGCTGCCGGTACTGAGCCTATGCCGCCGCGGACCTGGCAGGGTCCATGCGCCTGCAGTACTCTCCGGAAATAGAAATCATCATGGTGCCCTGCACCGGCAGGGTGGATATTTTGCATATATTAAAGGCCTTCGAGTCTGGTGCAGATGCCGTTTTTGTGGCTGGTTGCCTGGAAGGCGAATGCCATTATTTGACCGGTAACATTCAGGCCAAAAAGCGGGTGAACAAAATGAAGCAGTCCTTGCCCCAGATCGGCATCGAGACCGAACGACTGGAGATGTTCAACCTGTCCTCTTCAGAAGGTCCACGGTGGGCCGCCATTTGCCAGGAGATGTCAGAGCGGGCCCATAAGCTTGGCCCCAGCCCGGTGAAGCGGGAGGCCCGCGTCACCTGGCTGACGACTCAGAAAGCGCCCGATAAGGTGCAATAATTATTTACGGCTCTTGAGTCTCTATAACGAATTCCTCTTTGAGGAAAAGTCATGGGGTGGGTGCTTTTCTTCTGCCTGTTAGTGATAGCCGGCGGCATGGCCGGAAGCGGCCTAATCTTGGCGCTCCCCCAGCAGATGCGGGCGCCTCTGGCAGGCAACCTGATAAGCTACGCCACCGGCACCCTTTTGGGCGCCGTCTTTCTGGGCCTGCTTCCCGAAGCTTTGGAGAAGGCCCCTCATTCTTTGGTGTTCCTCTGGTTTCTCGCCGGTCTTCTCGCTTTTTTCCTTTTAGAGAAGCTGGTATTGTGGCGTCACTGCCAAAAAGAGGAGTGCGCCGTCCTAAAGTTATCATCAGGACTGTCTGGTTGTCAGCGTAGAAAATTTGAATGGTGTCCGGACAAGTCATATATACCCCGGGGGGAGGAGTCCCGGGTCTTGGGGTTTGCCTTTTGGACCTAAGAGAGGGGGACAGCGCACGGTGGGCCGGCGAGGCGGTGGGCGGCGCGCACGGTGAGGAGCTCGGGCGGTTGGGGACGGCAGGGGCGGCACCTAGCGGCCGCGTCGGTTCGGTGGTGGCGTGGTCGGCAGGGGATGGCCCTGTTGTATCAGGGTGAGGGTGGCCTCCGGCACCCCTGGTTGGACCATTTGCTCAGGTGGAGGAGTTAAATGCCTTAAAAAGCGTATCACGCTTTTTTGGAGGGTATCTGGGGGCAGGAGGAGCCCCTGAATGTGTTCCCCCCTGACCCTGCGACTTTAGGGTCTTTGCCAGAGACAGGACTGGCGGCCTTTCATGACGGAGGAAATCTGTTGGCAGGGCTCAGCGTTTTGCTCATCCCCGGCCAGCCGGACGACGACGGCGGCGTGGCCATAGAGGTAGGCGAGGGTGGCCTCCGGCGTGGCGACCCCGGTTTGACCGTTTGCTCAGGTGGAAGCGTTTGAACGCCGCAGCAAGCGTGTCACGCTTTTAGAGAAGGACCTTAGGGGGGTGAAGTAGCCCTTAAATATGAACAAGGATCTGCAGTTCTGAAAGGGCATATCCCAGGCCAAACGATTTCTGGGGGCCGTGCGACTCTCTTGGTTGGTGGTTTCAGCCACGCTTCCTGAAACCACATAAAGCGTCAGCTTTGCAGAAACAAATGGTCGCCAATAACCCATGCACCAAACAGCGGGATGCTCGACCTCTTACCGAGGCGCTGAACCTTCCCTTGAACCGCCTCGACCCCAAAGAGGCGAGTGAACGCCTGGTAGTCCAGCCATCCGACCAACGCCTCACTGAAGGAATGAACAACGAGGATGGCAGCGGCGGAGCGATATTGCTCGCCGGTAATGATGGCTGACGCAGCACGATGCAGCAGTTGATAACGGATGGCGCCATGTGGTTGCGATCTGAGACCGAGCAAGCGCATCAGAAAACGGAGGCGTTCCTGTCTGCCTGGGGAGCTCTGGCTGATCCACCCATGGAGGGTCGGGCCGAAGGACTCGTTCACCTTACCCTCGACCATGATAGAAACTGGCCCGGCGCCCGATCGGGCCAGGACGAAGATGTCGTTTTGGGAGGCGCGCACACCGCCGGGCAGTGGCACCTTGAACTCAGGCACTGCGAGAACGGGCGTGATGTCCGCAAGCAACGGACTATCGCTCTGGCTGAGCGCTTGAGCGACTTCCGGAGGGAAACCGTCAGCCGCTTCCCAGCAGTAAGCCAATGTCCGAGCCGAGTAACCGGACCGCCAGTGCTTCACGGGGTCGGATAGCAAAGCCTGCCAGTCGTCAGGTCCTGATGTGAACGCCAAAATCTTAGACACAGTCCTTCTCCTGTGGGAAGCAGGATAGCACAAAATTCGCTGGAAAAGAAAACGCCTCATAGACAGAAACATAAGGGCGCTGGACAAGAGGCTGGAGGCCTTTCAGGGCGATAGCAAGCCACGATCAGGGGCGAGGGGCCAGAGGGGGTAAGCTAAGGCTTCTTTAAAGAAGTCCAGGGATCACCTTACCAGGGTCAAGCCACCCGGCCTGATTTTTTATTTGAATTTTTGGGGTCGGGTCTATCAACCGGAAGCTGTCAGATTGTCAGTAACTTTTCGGGGTGTTTTGTCCGGGGAAGTAATATTTATATCGGGGGGGTAGGAGTCCCTTCTTGGGGTTTTGGTTTCTGGCCGAAAGGAGGGGGACGAAGCGGTAGTCTGGCCCGGGGCGGTGGGTGGCAGCAGGGGCGGCACCTGGTGGCCGCGTCGGTTCGGTGGGGCGGCGGCGGCGGGGTGGTCCTGGAGGTGGACGATGGTGGCCTCAAGCATTGGGCCCCCTGGTTGGACCATTTCCCCAGGTGGAGGTGATTTAACGCCTTAGGAGCGTATTACGCTTTTTAGTGGGTGTTTAAAAGGCTTGAGCGGTTCATGCCAGGTGAATGAGCGCACACCACCAGACTTTTCCACCAACATTCCCTCCTGGACATAAGGGGACGCGTCCTCCGGGAAATATGTGTCCCTATAAAGGTCAAGGCTTTTGGTTAATGCCCTGGGGCTATCGAGGGGAATGCTCCGGTGGCCATAAAGTCATGATGGTAGCC
>JBAQHL010000085.1:0-1502 GCA_049288295.1 Desulfobaccales bacterium | reverse complement strand
TTCAGGACCTGGTGGCGGCTCTCCCGGATGAAGGCGAAAAACTCAAGCAGATGCGCCGTCTCAATTTTCTCATCATGAAAATGCGGATTAGTCACCCGGTCTCTCCCCTTTTAGAAGAACACGATATGTACACCCCCAAAATCCTGGAGCGCCTGGAGTCGCGCAAATAAGGCTAACCCGCAGCTTGGTGGGGCGACCCCCGAAAACCCGCGCCTACTATAGAATATCTGCCCATGAAACTTCGCCTCGACCATCCTGCCTGGCGACGCCTGGCGACTGCCCTGGCCCGGGGGTATGTCCGGGTGGTCCTCGGGACCAGCAGGTTGGGTTTGCACGGGGACGAGGAAGGCAAGATCCTCCTGCAGTCGGAAGCCCCCGTCATTTTTGCCGTGTGGCACTGCCATCTCCTGGCCTGCCTTTACCTGGGGGAGGTTTTTTGCCGGCTGAAACCTCCCATCGTGCTCATGGCCAGTCCGAGCCGGGACGGCCAGTTCATCGCGGAGGTGGCCCAGGGGTTGGGATTTTTGTCGGTCCCGGGGTCCCGGCACAAGGGGGGCTTCCATGCCCTGCAGAAACTGGCTGCCTGTGTCCGGCAGGGTCATTCCACGGGACTGGCCGCTGACGGTTCCCGGGGGCCGGCCCGGACGGCCCAAAAGGGGGTGCTCTACCTGGCCCGGGAGACCCAAGTCCCCATTGTCCCTGTAGCTGCGGCCAGCAGCCGGAAAATTACCCTGAACACCTGGGACCGCTTCCAGGTGGCCCTGCCTTTTGGCCAGAGCGTTTTGCTGGTGGGTCCCCCCCTTAGAGTCAACCCGGGGGACCGGGGAGCGGCCTTACTGCGGTCAGGCCAAATGCTGGAAAACCGCTTGAACCATCTCTTTTATCTGAGTGAGAGATTTTTTGGGAATTCCTAAACTTTTTTGCCTAAGGGTTCGAAAAAAAACAAAAACCAATTGCTTAGCGGCCCTGATATGTTACATTTTAAAGAAAGAGTTAGGGAAATTTAGCATCTATGCGCTTCGAAAATTTGGACAGTAAAACCCTGGAACATATTGCCTCCCCGGAGTTAACCGCCCGGGCGAGGGAGTTGGTCCAGAATAATCAATTGCTGTATGCCTATCGGCTCCCGGACCGTCTGCAAGCGGTGGTTTGGGATGAGGAATCCTACCCGGTGGAAGCCCGGGCCAGGGAGGGCCAGCTTTCCTTTGTGTGCCATTGCAGCCAGGAAGCCGAAGGGGGCATCTGCCCCCATGCCCTGGCCTTGCTGTGGGCCTGGGTGACCGAGCCCGAAAGGTTTCTGAACCGCAGCGACCTGCAGGAACGGTTCAAGAAATACTCCAGAAAGGACCTGATGGACATACTTCTGGACCTGGCCGACCGGGTGCCGGAAGTGCGCGCCGTGTTAAAAGAAGAGGAGCAGGGGCTGGAGGAAATTCTCGAATCCATCGATCACATCGTGGAAGAAGTGGCCGATGATTCTGTGGATCCTGACCGGGCCGAGA
>JBAQHL010000084.1:0-4309 GCA_049288295.1 Desulfobaccales bacterium | reverse complement strand
GTTCAAAATTGGCGGGCAGAGCCGTAGGGCGGGAAAGCACAGCGCATCCCGCCTTCAGGTGGCTGTTACAAAAGCTGTAGGGTGCGTCTTCCATGATGGCGGGCAGGGACGCCCGCCCCACCGGGTTTTTTGTTAATCTGGCTTTCCCTCCTCACCCTCCTATGAAGGTCCTCCTTTCCCCTTGCATCTCCTGGAGAAGTGGGCTAAATTACTATAAGTGCTTGAGTTTTAGCGAAATTTCCCATTTTGCCATTTCAGGGTTGCGGAGCCTTGATGAGATCTCATGAAGACACCAAGTAATATGAGGCCCACCGCCAGGAGTTTACGAAGGCGGCCCCCAAGTTGTCTAAGTATGTGATAAAATAACACAGCATCTCTTTTTGCGGGCTTGTCCGGCCGCATGGAAAAGGGCATGGCGTTAGACAGGTTGAAAAAATCCTGGTGGGCCCTGGGCCGGGACCTCCAGACCTTCAGGCTGGCCAAGTTTTTCACCTTGACCAGCTTTGTGGTCATCTTGGTGTTTACGGTCATTCTCACCCTGATCCTCTCCCACCGCGCCCAGAAAATGGCCCTGGACAAGAGCCAGGAATATTTGAAACTGTTGTCCGCCAACCTGAACCACCAGGTTTTTCAGCAGTTCCTGGTGCCCACCGCCATTGAAAAGCAGGGGCGCATCACCATAGCCGACCCGGATCAGCATGAACGCCTGGATTCGGTGGTGAAAAATACCATTCACGGCTTTCACGTGGAGGAACTGGCCATCTACGATCAGGTGGGGGTGTTGTCCTACAGCAACAGCGGCAAGACCCTGGGCACGGATTGCTTTGAGTTCCCCGGGGTGAAGCAGGCCCTGTTCGGCGAGCTGTATTTCGAGCGCCTGGGCGGCACCGTTCTCTGGGACCTCATCCCTTACTGGGGCTCCGGCAATCAGCGCCTCCGGGGCTATTTCCCCTTTCGCCTGGAAGGGAAGTTCGGCTCCGATCCCGGTCCGGTGGTGGGGGTCTTCGAATTCACCCAGGACATTTCCAAGGAAATGAAGGAAATCGGCAAATTCCAAGGGCTGATCATCCTCATTTCCGTGCTGACCATGGGACTGCTTTTTGTGGTTTTGCGCCAGATCGTCAAACAGGCGGAGGTCATCCTGGAGCGGCGCCAGGAGAGGCAGCGGGACCTGGAGGCCCAACTGCACCAGTCGGAGCGCCTGGCGGCCCTGGGGGAAATGACCGCCGGGGTGGCCCACGAAGTCCGCAATCCCCTGGGGATCATCAGCTCCACCGCAGAGCTTTTGCGGGAGCGCCTCAACCGCTATGAGCCCGACAACCGCCTGGCCAAAATCATTGTGGAGGAGTCCAACCGTCTCAATGCCAAGATCTCGGAGTTCCTGGATTTTGCCCGGCCCCGGGAACCCAATTTGCAGCCCTGCGAATTGGATAAGGTCCTGGAGCGCAGCCTTGAGTTCATGCACCCGGAAATTGACCGCCTGCACATCTCGGTGAACCGGGATTATCAGGCCAACGGCCAGGTTCAGGCCGCGGACCCCGGTCTTTTGCACCAGGCCTTTTTAAACATCCTGTTGAATGCCATCCAGGCCATGCCGGAGGGGGGGACCCTCAACGTCTCGGTGGCTTCGGGCCCCAACGGCCAGGGTACGGAAATCCAGTTCCAGGATACCGGGGATGGCATCGACCCCGAGACCCTGAAAAAGGTGTTCAATCCCTTTTATACCACTAAGGAAAAGGGGAGCGGCCTGGGTCTGCCCATCGTCAAGAGCATCATCGACAGCCACCGGGGAAGCCTCAAGATTTCCAGCAGCCCGGGCCAGGGCACCTCGGTCATCATTCAATTGCCGGAACTACCGCTGCCCCAAAAGGGCTAGTCAAGCAAGTCAGGAACTCATGGATACAATTCTAGTCGTTGATGACGAAGTTAATTACCTCACGGTTATGGAGGCCCTCCTGGGGGAGGAAGGCTACGAGGTGCTCACCGTGCCCGGCGGCCAGGAGGCCCTCAAAATTGCGGCCAGCGCCGACCTGGACCTGGTGCTCACCGATATGAAGATGCCCAAAATGAACGGCATCGAGCTCCTGGGGGAGTTGAAGCGCTTATATCCGGATTTGCCGGTCATCATGATGACCGCCTTCGGCACCGTGGAAAAAGCGGTGGCGGCCATGAAAAGCGGGGCCTTCGACTACATCCTCAAGCCTTTTAAGAACGAAGAGCTTCTGCTGACCATTGCCAAGGCCCTGGAGTATTACCGCCTCATTCAGCAAAACCGCATGCTCCTCCAGGACCTGGACAAGAAGTACGGCGCCCCCAACATCGTGGGGGAAAGCAAGGCCATGCGGGAGATTTTGGCCCTGGTGAAAAGAGTGGCCAACTCCCGGGCCACGGTGATGATCAGCGGCGAAAGCGGCACCGGCAAGGAGCTGGTGGCCCGGGCCATCCACCAGCAAAGCCCCCGGGCGGGCAAGACCTTTGTGTCGGTGAACTGCGCCGCCCTCACCGAAACCTTGCTGGAAAGCGAACTTTTCGGCCACGAGCGGGGGGCCTTCACCCACGCGGTGGCCATGCGCAAAGGCCGCTTCGAGTTGGCCGACGGGGGCACCCTCTTTCTGGACGAAGTGGCGGAGATGTCCCCGGCCCTCCAGGTGAAGCTCCTGCGGGTCCTCCAGGAAATGGAGTTTGAACGGGTGGGGGGCAACAAAACCATCAAGGTGGACGTGCGCCTGGTGGCCGCCACCAACCGGGAACTGAAGGTTGAGGTGGAGGAGGGCCGCTTCCGGGAAGACCTGTATTACCGCCTGAACGTGGTGCACCTGCACATCCCGCCCCTGCGCGACCGCCGGGAGGACATCCCTATGCTGGCCACCCATTTCCTGCGGAAGTACGCCCAGGAAAACGCCCGGGGGGAGGTGCACCTCTCTCCCGAAGCCATGAAGCTTCTTATCCAGTATGGCTGGCCGGGGAATGTCCGGGAGCTGGAAAACGTCATGGAGCGGGCGGTGATCCTGTGCGGCCAGAACCTGGTCTCGATGAACGACCTCCCCCGGGAACTGGCCGGGGAGCCGGTGGGTGAGCCCCCCAAGCTGGATATCGACCGCTTTGTGCCCTTGCAGACCCCCCTACCCGAGGCCCTGGAGCGGATCGAGGAGCAGATGATCCGCCGGGCCCTGGACCGGAGCGGCCAGGTCCAGGTCCGGGCCGCGGAATTGCTGGGCATTACCAAAAGTTTGTTGCAGTATAAACTGAAGAAATATCATCTGACCGGGTGATCAGAAGATCAAGAAAGAGGGATGGGTCATGGAAATCCGCCATTATAAATTTCCCCGCATCACCTTGAATCCAGAAAAGTGTTTCGGCAAGCCCTGCATTCGCGGTTTGAGGATCCCTGTGGCCTCTATCCTGAGCTATCTGGGGAATGGCATGACCGTGGAGGATATCCTGAAAGAATGGCCTGAACTGGAAAAAGAAGACGTGCATCAAGCTTTAATTTACGCAGCCTGGGCCATGGAAGAGAAGATAGTGCCTCTTGAAGAGGCCAGGGCCTCGTGAAATTCCTTTTAGATATGAACATCCCCCGCTCTTTAGGGGAAAGGCTCGTAGAAGAGGGTCATAATTGCCGCCATGCTGGTGATATCGGCTTGGCCAAGCAGATGATATAGATATCATGGTTGAGGCAAAGACGCACCAAGAGATCATTCTCACTCATGACCTGGATTTTGGTCACCTTTTGGCGTTTTCCGGGGATACGGCTCCTTCGGTAATTATTTTCCGTTTAAGGGATTGTCACCCTGCCAAACTTTTTTCGAGACTAAAGGCAGTTTTGAGCAAAGTTGAGCAGTCCTTGGAAGAGGGAGCCATTTTCATTTTAGAAGATGCCGCGCTAAGGATTCGGAGATTGCCCATTCAATCCGTAAGATAACCAACCACAGTTCAACCAGGGAGCAACCTTGAAACCTGCCGAATTCCCCAAAGATATTCAAGAAGCTCTCATCCCCACGCCAGCCGGCGACCTCATGTACCGCTGTCTCGAGTGCGGGGCCGAGTATGACATCACTGAACTCATGTACACCTGCCCCAAGTGCCGGGGCCTTTTTATGCTCATCGACAAAAACGAAGGCCGCCTCAAGGAAAAGTCCGGGGCGTTTTGGCAGAAGCTCTTCGATTATCGCAAGATGCTCAATGTCCCGGCCCTGAAAGGCGTTTTCCTCTATTATGAACTCATCGCGCCGGTGATTCCTCTGGAAAATATCATCTACCTGGGGGAGGGCCATACTCCCCAGGTGGCGGCCAACGGCGACCTGGCCTC
>JBAQHL010000083.1:0-3955 GCA_049288295.1 Desulfobaccales bacterium | reverse complement strand
CGGTAGGACGGCTTTAAGCCCTCCAGGCACGGGCAGGATGCCCGTGCTACCAGACCAATACTATTATCTCGTTCCCAAGTTGTAGTTGGGAACGAGCCATTCATGGTCCAAGGGAACACCCAAAACCATGAAAATTTCTGTAGGGTTCGTCTCACGCACCGTTTTCGGCGCGTAAGACGCGCCCTGCGAGCATCATTTTCAGAGCAGTACGAAAAAAACCTTCCTCACTCCCTTTAAGCCTTGGAATCCAGCATCACCGGATCCAGGAGGCGGTAGTCGGTTTGGCCCGCGCCCGCGGCCTGGGCCATGGCCAGATAGGGCACGTCGGCCAGGGTGCGCCCCAGAAGCTCCACCCCCACGGCGTCCGCGGCCACGGGGTCGGTGGAGATCACCATGGTGCCCGTTTCCTTTAGATCAGCCAGAGAGCCGCCGGTAGGGCCATTGGTGATCATGCTCACCGTGCCGTCCAGGACGCAGAGGGTGGGCTTGAGCAACTGGGACAACTCGGTAATGATGCCGTTGATGTCCTGGTGGAAAACGTTGCGCCGCCCGCCCAGAAACCCGTAGAGGTTCTTGAGGGTCATGGAGGCGATGGCCCGCTGATGATCCTTCACCGGGGAGACCACGATGACCTTGTTCACCCCCGGGAAAACCCCCGCCAGGACCGGCCAATTCACCAGAAGCTTGCCTCCGGGGAGGCTCAAGGGGGAAAACAGGGAACCGCCGGGCAGGATGACCCTGGCTCCGGTTTTGCGGGCGGCCTCCGCGATGCCGGTGATGGCAAAGGCGCTGTCGGGATTGTTGATGGGGTTGTCCGTCACCAGGACCTGGGCCGCCCCCACCTTGAAGCAGGAATCTGCCACTGCGGCGAGAATCTCCGGGTGGGTGGTGGCCCCCAAGGTGGGCGGGGTGGCAAACGCGGCGTTGACCTTGATGAGCACCCGGTCGCCTTTTTGGATGAAAGCCTCCATGCCGCCCAGGGCCTTAATCCCCTGCTCAAACATCGCCCCCCGGTTGGCGCCCCGGACAATGGCCATTTTGCCCCCGTCCGCCACCGTGGTTTTTACGGCGAAATCTCCTAAACCTGTCAAGGCTTTTCCTTGCTCGGTGGGGGCAGGACCCTTAGAGTCGTAGAGGGCCAGCCCCAAGCCGCAGGCTCCCAGGGCCAGGGCGGAGGCGTAGCCCAATCTTTTCAAAAAATCCCGGCGGTTCATGTCGTCGGTTTGGATCTTTTTTTCCGGGTTTTTGGTCACGGTTTATCCTTCAGGGCAATGCTCAGCAGCAACCTGAAGGCGGGATGCGCTGCGCTTTCCCGCCCTACAGCTGCTTAGGTGCAATTTCTCACGCCAAGGCGCTAAAGCGCCAAGTCTTACTTCGAACTTTTCAATGCATCTTTCAAGGCCCCGGCAAGCTCCAGGGCGGCCTCGGCAGAGGAAGCGTCGTGCACTCCGGCCACGGTCCGATCCTGAACCCAGACGATTTCAAAGGAATTGTCCAGCTTGAACAGCTCCAGTTCCTTTGGCGCACCGGCAGCCTCAATTTTCTGGTAGCCGTTGGCCATTAAAAAATCCCGGTAACGCTTCACATCGGCCTGGGCCGCCTCCGGGTTGTCCCGCTCCGCCAGAAAGGCGGTGGCCGCGCCGTTTTTCAGGGTATATTCCCCGGTGTAGACATTGTTAAAGCCCTCCAGGCCGAAGGTGTCTGCCGCGCTCAAACGAACACTGTCCGCAGTGAGACCTTCTTTGGGAAAGGGGGGTCCTTTGCCGGTTGTTTCACCTTCAGAGGGGATTTGGGCCAGGAGCGCCTGGGCGTACGCCTGCAGAGCCTCCTGGACCGCGGGCGAGGCCCGGTCGGCCACGAGCTCCACATAAAATTTCCCCTGAGTGAAAAACAAGGCATTGCCCGTGGCATAGGCGTTGGCAGTGAGGGGATTATTGGGGAAGCCGGGCCGGCGCTGGCTGCTGAAGACCGCATACGTGTTGGCGGGCGACCCCATGTCGTAGACAAACACCTCCACGTGGGCCTTGTCCTTTTCCCCCACATTAAAGGCGCGGCAGGACATTTCCTGGAAACCCGCGGAGAGATAAAGCTCGGCTTTGCCGTTGATTTTATCGGAGAGATTGTCGGGGCCGAAGCTCTCGACGGGCGCCAGAGGGGAAAAGCCCGGCGCCTCGGGGATGAAAGCGGCGGTGGCGGCCGTTGCCTGCCCGGAAGCCGCCAGGGGCCGCCCTTTCAGCTGGACCCCCCGCATGGCCACAATGACGGCAGGGTTGAAAAAGGCTTGCTGGACGAAAAGCCAAACAGCAATTATGCCGAGGCTGGCCAGGATAGAGGCGCCCGCCAGCTTTTGGGTGGGTCCGACTTTTGCCTTTCTGCGCGCCATTCTTGCTCCGGACCGATAGGACTAAGGGGAAATTTTCTTCTGCTGATTGAGATCAAAAATAGGGGCAATCTTGAGCTCTGCCCTCAGGACTTCTTCCGGACACTTGGCCACCAGCTCGCCATTCTGTTGGATAAAGCGCAACTCCCCCACCACCCCGCAATCTTTCTCACAGGCCTGCTCCAGTTTGTTCCTAGCGGCAGAGAAGGTTTCATCGGCCTTGCTCCTGTGGAATTGCCGCCGCCATTCCATCCACTGCTGGGGGGTCATGCCGCTGTGGTCCATAAAGACATAATATCTTACCTTTTCCGGGCAGTCTTCCTCCAAAATGATGGTATACTCCACAGGCGTATCCGGGTTGGTCAGCGAGGCCGGACGTTGGGGGGCGCCCTCCTCCCTAAGCCAGGTTGTGGGACAGGAGCGGGAGGCCACAAAGGCCTGCACCGGACCGAATATGAAACCAGGGTTTATTTCGTCGGCTACGAAATTTCCCGCCAGGAATTTTTCGCTGGGTGTAAAAACCGCCAGTCCGTTGGCCTGTCTCAGGGCCATGGCCTTGTCGCTGGCGGCCCAGGCCTCTAAGAAACCACCGCCGAACACGAGGAGAAAGCCCCAAACTGCGAAAATCAGACGAATCATAGTCCCTCCGGGGTGAGGTCGGGAAGAGCAGAGCAAAACGGAACGCAACCAGGTTTTAAGGTGTTTGGCCACCATAACGGCATAAGGGAAACGCGTCGGCCTGGGGATGGGAGCCATGTGGAACTTTCTTTGTATATAAGTTATCCCTGTGTTGGAAAAAAATTGCAAGGTCCCCAAAGGAAAATTAACCGGTTTTTAGCGGACCAACCCCTTTAACCGGGAAGACCACATCAGGCCTAAGTATCAGGGGCCTAAAGGATAATGGTTGATGACTGGCACCATGCTTCGAAATAACGGTAGGAAATACCTGTCTTGGGTTGTAGTTTTCCTCCCCCTTTTCTTCCTGGCAGGGGTCTCTCCGGTTATGGCCGCCGAAGAAATCAAGATCGGGGAAATCGATCCCCTTTCAGGCCACCTGGCCCAGCACGGCCTGGAAATCCATCAAGGCATTGTTTTTGCGGTGGAAGAGGCCAACGCCCAGGGTGGGGTGAATGGCTGCCAGGTGAAGCTCATCAGCCGGGATGATCAAAGCAAGCCTGAAGTGGCCCTCAATCAAGCCCAGGACCTAATCATCCGGGAAAAAGTGCTGGGGCTGGTGGGAGGCTACGTCGATTCTCTGGTGGGGCCTGTCAGTGAGTTGGCCGCCAGACACCAGGTCCCTTATGTCGCGTCCGCCAGTCTCCAGCGGGGCCTGACTGCCAAGAAAAACCCCTATTTCTTCCGGGTTTCCAGGCTGGACGGCATTGTCCAGCCGGTGTGCCGCTTTCTGGCCCAGGCCTTTCCGGGCAAAAAGGCAGGGGTGCTGCACTTGTCCACCCCCGGCGCCACCGAATTTGCCGACAGCCTCAAAGCCTGCCTGGAGGGAGCGGGGATATCGGTGCCCTTGAAGGAGAAGTTCCGTCCCGGCTGGCCCGATTTTTCCATGCTGCTGCTCAA
>JBAQHL010000082.1:0-9825 GCA_049288295.1 Desulfobaccales bacterium | reverse complement strand
CCTTGATGCCGTCCTGGCCGTCGATAATAAAATCCTGCACCAGGGTGTGAATGACCTCCCGGTCGGAGGGGATGGAGACCATGAGCCGGGCCGATTCGATCACCCGGTCAACCTCCGCCGGGGTTACTTCCCGATCCTTGATGACAATGACCCCCTGGCTGTTGTGTCCCTGGATGTGGGCGCCCGCCACCCCGGTGTACACCGAGCCGATGGTGCAGTTGGCCATCATCTCCGCTTCTTCCACGGCCCGGCGGATGGCCCGCACCGTGTTTTCGATGTTGACCACCACCCCCTTGCGCAGGCCGCCCAGGGTGGGGGCGGTCCCCACGCCCACAATCTCCACCTGCTGATCCCGCACCTCGCCGACCACCGCACATATCTTAGTGGTGCCGATATCTAAACCAACGATGATTTCCTGGGTCACAATTTATTCCCGATTAATTATCTGTAAATTTCAATCTGTGGTTTTCACTTCCCGGAGTGATAACAGCAGGCGCTGGGGATGATCGAGGTTGATGCGCCCGCTGTGTTCCAGATAGCCCCTTTGAGCCAAAAGCGGCCAGACATTCGTTAATCTCTGGATCTTTTCAGACAGATCGTTGAATCCCAAGTAGAAAGCGGTCTTGAGAGTGCTCAGATACAGGGTGAAACCCCGTTCCGGATCCACATTGATTTCAGCCACTAAACTGCTTTTTACCGGGCCGGCGGCATTTTTCAGCAATTCCAGAAGCTCCAGGGCTTGACTGACCAGGGTCGAAGGCTGGTTTTGACCGGCAGGGAAATGCTCTCGGCTAAGACCGGTGATCACAGGAAAATCATGAGGATCTGTGGCTGCGGAAGGTCTGAACAGTGAGCCGCTTTTATCTATATAATACAGGTCCTCTAATTGCACCAAAGCCAGCGGGGTCCGTTCCGTGAGCCGCAGCGTCAGGCGGTTCGGCCACCTGCGCTCCAGTTCAGCTTTGGCAATCCAGGGATGGGCCTGCAGAGTTTGTTCCACCAGGGCCGGTTTTAAAGCCACAAGATTGGTCCGGGCATCCAAACGGGCCATTTCCAGGATTTGACTGCGACTGAATCTCTGGGTCCCGGTCACTTCAATGTTATTAACATCTTTAATGCAAAAGAGCGACCAGGTCAAGAGTTGATAATAGAGGAGCACCAGACCCAGGCTGATCCCGGCCAAGCCGGCGAACCCCAGGGTAACCCACATGATTCCGGGCCACACCCCTTTGCCCTCCTTGCGCCGGCGCCTGGTGTTGCGGGGCTGGCTTCGGCCCAGAATCGTCTGCTTTTTGCGGACCGGCTGCTGAGGAATCAGGCGCGTTGGGCGCTTAGACCGTGACATGCCGTCTCTCCTGGGGATTGGCTGTTTTCCGGGGTGGCGCCGCTCAACTTCTGGAGGAATTCCTCCCCCGCTTTCCAAATATCTCCGGCTCCCATGGTGAGAAACAGATCCCCGGGGCGAAGACAGGCGGGAAGGATTTGGGCCAGGGCCGGCAGGTCCTCCACAAAGGACACCCCGGGGTGCCCCTGTCCTTCGACACCCCGAAATAGATCTTTTCCGGAGATCTCCCGAAGCACCGGCTCCCCGGCGCTGTAAATTTCCGTGATGAAAACCCGGTGCGCCTCCCCGAAAACCGGAAAAAATTCTGGCAGGAGGGCCTTGGTGCGGCTGTAGCGGTGGGGCTGAAAGGCCACCACCAGGCGGCGCTCCGGAAAGGCCTGGGCCAGGGCGGTGAGGGTTGTGGCAATCTCCGTGGGATGATGGCCGTAGTCGTCCAACACCAGGACGCCGTCTATCTCCCCCTTCACTTGGCAACGCCGGTGAATCTGCCCCAGGCCGGCCAGTCCCTCCTGCCAGGCCGAAAACGGCAGGGACAGGACAGAGCCTACGGCGCAGGCAGCCAGCGAATTGAGCACATAGTGGACGCCGGCCAGGGGCAGTTGTATGGTTCCCAGGGCCTGCCCGCGGCGCCAGAGGCGGTAGCGGCACCCCAGGCCCGCCACCTGGATATCCGTGGCCACAAACTCGGCCCCGGGGGAAAGGCTGTAGGTGGTGGTTCGTTGGGGCCGGTTGGCCAGCAGGGGGGAGAGATTGGGGTCATCCCGCCAGGCCACAATCTGCGCCTCCGGAGAAAGCGCAGCCAAATAGCGGGCGAAGGTTTCCCGGATATGCTCCATATCCCGATAGTAATCCAGGTGTTCCCGGTCAATGTTGGTGATCACCGCGATGGCCGGGGACAGATGGAGAAAAGAGCCGTCGCTTTCATCGGCTTCGGCCACGAAGTAGGCACCCCGGCCCAGAACCGCGTTGCTGCCGAGATTTTCCCACACCGCGCCCACCAGAACCGAGGGGTCCACCCCCCCGGCCCGCAGCACCGCAGCGGTCATGGCGGTGGTGGAAGTCTTGCCGTGGGCTCCGGTAATGGCCACCTGAGTGTGGCCCTCCATGAGGCGGGCCTGCATTTCCCCCCGGCGCAGGATGGTGCGCCCCAAAGATCGGGCCGCGGCCAACTCCGGGTTGTCCTCCTTCACCGCAGTGGTGTGCACCACCACCTGGGCAGACCCCAGGTGTTCGGCGCGGTGCCCCAGGAAGACCTTCACGCCCAGCTCCTGGAGCCGCCGGGTAATGGCGCTTTCGGCCGCATCGGAGCCGCTCACCTTATGGCCCTGGCGCACCAGAAGCTCGGCCAGCCCGCTCATGCCGATGCCGCCCACGCCGATGAAATGGTAGGAAGTTATATGTGCAACCTCTCGAATCTTAATTTAGGTTTACGGCGGGCAGTGCCCGCCCTACATTTTACTCCCCCATCAAGGGGGAGGGAGTGAAAAGCCGCCTCCAGCAAGCGGTGTTAACCAATTCTACACCATCACCGAGGGAAGGGGTAAGGCAGGTTCCCTCTTATGAGAAACTTACCCGGATTTGGACGGTAAATCTCTTGATGCCCCGTTTTTTTCCCCCTCCCTTGACGGGAGGGGTTCGGGGGGTTGGATAAACCTCAGCTCTGCCTGTTAGGCCCTAGCAACTCCAGGCAGCCCTCCACGATCTCCCTGGCGGCGTGAGGTTTGGCCAGGCGCAGGCTGGCCGCCTCCATCTCCCCGAAGCGTTCCGGCTGCGCCAAAAACTGACCCATCCTATCAACCAAAAGCTCTCCTGTAAAATGTTTATTTAGGATGAGGACCCCGGCCCCGGCATTTTCCAGGAACCGGGCGTTGGCCTCCTGATGGTTGTTGGCCGCAAAGGGATACGGCACCAAAAGTGCGGCCCGGCCCCGGGCCGTAAGCTCAGCCAGAGTCGAGGCCCCGGCCCGGCACACCAGCAGATGAGCCCGGCCCATCCAGGCGGCCACCTCGGGGGTGAAAGCGGCCACCTCGGCGGCGAACCCCGCTTCCCGGTAGCCCTGCTGCACCAGGTCCAGGTCGGCTTCCCCGGAGAGGTGCAGAAATTTCAGGCGGTCCCGGTAAGCTGCCAGGAGGGGCAGGGCTTTGAGGACCTCCACATTCAGGTGGTGAGCCCCCTGGCTCCCCCCCATGACCAGGACGGTGAAGGGAATTTCCGGCCGGGGCGGCGCGGGGTCAAAAAATTCCCGGCGGATGGGATTGCCGGTCCAGCGGGTTTTTTCAGGAGCGAACTGGCCCCCTTCTTCGGGAAAAGACAGGAAGACCCGGCCGGCCAGGCGGCCCAGCAGACGGTTGGTAAGGCCGGGAATGGCGTTTTGCTCATGGATGGCCAGGGGGATCCCCAGGGTCCAGGCCGCGGCGCCCACCGGCCCGGAGGCATGGCCGCCCACTCCCAGGACCAGGTCGGGCTGTAATTTTTTTAACTGCCCCCGGGCCGCCAGGACATGGCCCGGAACCCCAAACCAGGCCTGGAGCCGGGCCCACAAGCCCATGCCCATGACCGCCCGGGAGGCCACGGCTTCCCAGGGAAGCTGGTATTTTTCCAGGATCTGGATGGTCACCGGTTTGGGGGTGGTGAGAAAAATGACCTCAGCGTGATGGCCGGCCCGAAACTCCTGGGCCACCGCGATACCCGGGAACAGGTGACCGCCCGTGCCTCCGCCCACTATGACCACCCTGGGATGCATGGCTTGCCCTCTTAAATGGCTCTGGCGGGAGAGGGGGCCGGGGTTCCTGAGCCCCTGCCCCCTCCAGGTAGTTTTATGGCGGCGGCGTCACCCGCCGGTCATGCCAGGGAAAACGCGCCCATGCTCACGAAAGCACGGCAGCAGCGCTCCACCAAACGGGATCGCGGCTGATCGAAAAAGCACAGCAACCCCTCAGACCCTTTCGTTTCCTCAGCCAGAAAGCTGTGCCAACTCTCACGGGCCCAGGCCTTCTGCCGCTCCGCCAGGGCTGTCAGGGAATCTTCCGGTTCGATCCGGGCCCTGATTTTTACAGGCACTTTTTTGGAGTAAGCCCTGGGAGGTTCCGCCCAGGTGATGCCCTCAGCCAGGCGCCACAGCAGGTTGCAGCTCTCCTGCAGGTCGGAGAAGGTGTCGTTGTCGGCAGGTTCAAGAAGCAAAGGACCCAGCACCTCGTCCACGGCCGCCAAGGTCCGGTTATCAAGATAGAGGGCCAGGTCGCCCTGGGTTTCCGGGTTGTAGTCAGCCAACAGGTGATTGGCCCGCAGACCCGGCCCGATTACGGCCCCCTTCCCCTTGACCCAGTAGAGCTGCAGCTGCATGGGGTTTACCCAATTTATCCTGACCCCCCGGTCCGCCAGGGTATTGAGGGGCCCCGGATCCGGCAGGTTCTCCTGGCCCCAGGAGTAAAACTCCACGTCACGGATGTCTTGCAGGTGAGCCAATGGCGCCAGGGCCGCCAGTGGTCCTAAAATAACCCGCCGATGAGAACGGCTGCGGCGGCCGCTGAAAAGTTCCCGGATCTTGGCGTGAATCGACCCTTCATCCCGTAATATTGCGTATGCCATGGCAGTCCCCCCCTCTGCCTCCTGCTTTTTCAGTGAACCTCCCCAGGTCCACCTGTGTTTCTCCGGTTATGGGGATTGGTCCCAATGCGGTTCCCTTAAGCGCGGCAATTTCCTTTTTGCCTGAGGATGGGGTTTTCCCGCCCCGTGATTTCAGGTAGCCCAGCCACGGGAAACCCTTCCCCCCAAAAAACGCTCAGGTGAATCTCATTGGGGATAATCCCCCCTCAGATTCCAGGAACAGCCGGCACCGGAGATTGTACGACCTGCTCCCGGTTAAGCGCGCCATTAGCCGCCGGCCGCTTTATTTTACTGCTGATATTCAGCAAAATACCCACCGCCAGGAGATTAACCAGCAAAGAGGAACCGCCGTAACTTAGAAAGGGGAGTGAGAGACCCTTGGTGGGCAACATGCCGGTTACCACTCCCATGTTAATGCAGGCGGGCAAGCCGATGAGCAAGGTCAGGCCCAGGGCCAGGTATGACCCAAAAGCATCGGGAGCCCGCAAGGACACGAGCAAACCCCGGCAGACCAACAAGGTGAACAAAGCAAGAACCAGAATAATCCCCACAAACCCCATCTCTTCACTGAAAATGGCGAAAATGAAGTCGGTATGCGCGTCGGGGAGGTAGAAGAGCTTGGCCCGGCTCTGGCCCGGACCCATGCCCAAAAGACCTCCGGAGCCTATGGCCAGGAGGGATTGCTTCAGTTGGTAACCCACGTCCTGGCCATACTTCCAGGGGTCAAGAAAGGAGAGGATGCGGGAGAATTTTTTCGGATCGCGCAGCACCATCATCACAAGCACAGGAGCCGCCAGGCCCACAGAAATAAGGACATAGGTGAGGCGGGTTCCCCCCACCAGAAGCATAATGACGACGATGCCGGCCAGGGTGAGGGAGGTGCCGAAGTCCGGCTCCTTCATGATGAGGAGGATATAGATCCCGGCTATCAGCATGTGAGGCAGAAAGCCGATGGCAAAATATTTCATCTTTTCCTGTTTGCGCGACAGGGAATAGGCCAGGAACATGACCACCGCCAATTTGGCGAATTCCGAAGGCTGCAAGGTTACCGGTCCCAGGCGTATCCAGCGGGCGGCCCCCCTGACCTTGGCCCCCAGACCAGGGACGAAAACCAGGAGCAGGCCGATGAGGGCCAGCAATAAAAACCAGTAAACATAGCGCCCATAGGCGTGATAGTCGATGGAGCGGCCCAGCACCAAAACACCCACGCCCACCACCGAATAAAAGAATTGGCGCTTTACAAAAAAATAAGGGTCCTGATATTGGGCATTGGCCATAACGGTGGAGGAGATGAAGACCATGGTCAGGCCCAGGGACACCAGGGTTATGGCGCTGGCCAGCAAGGGGATATCTTGATGAGAGCTCAAAGCCAGGTCAACTTTTTTCAGCATGTCCCCTCTCCTTTACCGCCTTTTGGAAAATTTCACCCCGATGAGCATAGTCCCGGAACATGTCAAAACTGGCGCAAGCCGGCGACAGAAGAACCACTTCCCCAGAGTTGGCCAGGGCCGCAGCCCGAGCCACCGCCTCGGGCATATCGGCGGCCGGATAGGCCGGAGCCAGGCCTTTCCACACCCGGGCCAGATGCTCCCTGGTCTCGCCGATGAGAACCAGGGCCTTGACCCGATCTTTGATCAGATCGTTCAACAACCTAAAATCGCTGTCCTTATCCCGGCCGCCGGCAATGAGGATGACCGGGCGGTTAAAAGAGGCAAGAGAGCGGGCCACCGCCCCGACATTTGTGCCCTTGGAGTCGTCGTAAAAGTCCACGCCGGCCCGATTAGCCACCCATTCCAGGCGATGAGGGAGACCGACAAAGGCAGTCAGCACCTCCCGGCAGGCCTGGGGATGGGCTCCGGCCGCCAGAGACAGGAGCAGCGCCGCCATGATATTTTCCCAGTTATGGGTTCCCTGCAAACGTATCTCGGAGAGGGGAAAGCTTTCCTGCTGATTCGGGGTCAGACAAACCCTGATGGCGTCGTCCGCCAGCCAGGCCCCGGTGGTGAGGGGTTCCAGCGTCGAGAAAAAATAGACCTTCCCCAAACCCTCACCCAGGGGACGCACCAGGGGGTCGTCGTAATTAAGGACTTTGGCTTCATCCGCAGCCATGGCGCGAAATAGGCTGGCCTTTGAGGCCACGTAGGCGCCATAATCGGGATAGCGGTCCAGATGGTCAGGGGTGATATTCAGGAGTGCGGCGTACTGGGGATGAAAGTGGGGGGCGGTGTCCAACTGAAAGCTGCTGACCTCCAGCACCAGGCAGTCTACATCGCCCTGCCGCTCCAACAGGGACACCAGGGGGGTGCCGATGTTGCCGCCCACCAGGGCCTTCATGCCGCTGGTGGTGAGGAATTTCCCCACCAGGGTGGTGGCGGTGGTTTTGCCGTTGGTGCCGCTGACCGCCAGGACCGGCCGGGTGATAAAATGGCTGGCCAGCTCCAACTCGCCCCATACGGGAATGCCGGCACGCCGGGCCTTCTCCAGCCAGGGCAGTTCCGGCGGCACCCCCGGGCTCGGGAGGATGAGAGCAAAGCTCTCCACCTCGGCGGGTTGGGGGACCCCCAATTCCTCCTTTACCGGCAGGTCTTGAATGTGCCCGCGCATTTCCGCCAACTCCGCAGCCGGAGCCATATCGGTGATGGTAACCCGGGCGCCGGCCTGGGCGAGAAAGCGGGTAAGAGCCACGCCCGTGCGGGCCAATCCTACCACCAGGACCTTTTTGCCGGTTAGATCCATATCAGCGCAATTTCAGTGTACTCAGGGACAAAATCCCCAAGACAATGGCGATAATCCAGAAACGGACGATAACCTTGGGCTCGGGCCACCCCTTCAGTTCGAAATGATGGTGAATGGGAGCCATGCGGAAGATGCGGCGGCCGTTGGTGACCTTGAAAAAGCCCACCTGCAGGATGACGCTCAAGGCCTCCACCACGAAAAGCCCGCCCACCAGCACCAGGAGGATTTCCTGCTTGGTGGCCAGGGCGGCGGTTCCTAGGACACCCCCCAAAGCCAGGGCCCCCACATCCCCCATAAAGACCTGGGCGGGGTAAGAGTTAAACCAGAGAAAGCCGATGCCCGCCCCCACCAGCGCCCCCAGGAAAACGGACACCTCGCCCACCCCGGGAACAAAGGTGATCTTCAGATAGCGGGCAATGATGGCATTGCCGGCCAGGTAAGCGAAGATGGCATAAAAAGCCGCGGCAATGGTAGCCGGCCCCATGGCCAGGCCGTCCAGGCCGTCGGTAAGGTTGACCGCGTTGGCCGTAGCCACGATAACCAGGAGGGCCAGGGGAATATACCAGAAAGACAGGTCCGGGCGCACCTCCTCGAAAAAGGGAATGGTGAGGGTGGGGACAAAATCAGGCATGAAATAAAGCCACAGGGAAGCCAACAAGGCCACCAGGGTCTGTCCCGCCAGCTTTTGCCTGCCGGTCAGGCCCCGGTTGTGCTTCTTAATGACTTTCAGATAATCGTCCAGGAAGCCCACCAGGCCGAAACCCAGGGTCACCATAATCAAAAGCCAGATGTAGGGATTTTTCAGATCAGCCCACAGGAGCGTGCTGATGATCATGGTGAAGATAATCATGAGGCCCCCCATGGTGGGGGTGCCCGCCTTGGAGTGATGCGATTGGGGGCCGTCTTCTCGAATAAACTGGCCGATCTGTAACTCTTTGAGCTTTTTGATGCACCAGGGGCCGATT
This sequence comes from Desulfobaccales bacterium, assembly GCA_049288295.1. Lineage (GTDB taxonomy): Bacteria > Desulfobacterota > Desulfobaccia > Desulfobaccales > 0-14-0-80-60-11 > JBGSLA01. Next base: position 1,173 of record JBAQHL010000082.1, on the reverse strand, counting down.
ATCAAAGAAATGATCAGGGCCGTCAAAATGGCGGAAAAGGTCCGGAAGGTGATGTACCGGAAAACATTGAAGGCGCCGAAATAGGTCTTTAAAGGAAAAAGCAGATGATAAAACACGGATTATGCCCTCAAAAATAGTAACAATTATAAAGAGATGAAGGTTTCTATTCTATACCTGGTGGCCCGCTCCACCCTTTCAAGTTTGTTGTTTCAAGTGATCAATAATGTTCTCCATGCGCATGGAACGGGATCCCTTTACTAACAGCCAATCCCCCGGTTTGAGAAAATCCTTGAGGAGACGGGCCCCTTCTTCCCTGGTGGCCACCGGCAAGAGCTGGGGCGCCGGCAACCCGGCCTCTTCCGCCCCGGCTGCCACCTCCTGGCGGTGGTTGCCGTAGATCACCAGCAAGTCCAGGCCGGCCTGGGCAGCCTGTCGGCCCAGTTCCCGGTGGGCCTCCGCCGTATTTGCCCCCAGTTCCAGCATATCCCCCAGGGCCGCGGCAGCCCGGCCGCTGCCCCTGAGTTCAGCCAGGGTGCACAGGGCCGTGGCCATGGAGCCTGGATTAGCGTTGTAGCAATCATTTAAAAGGTGCACCCCGGAGGGCAGGTCCTGAACCTGGGAACGCCGTTGGATGGCAGTGAAGCCGGCCAGGGCGGCGGTGGCTTCCTCGCCGGGCAAACCCAGGGCCAGGGCTGCGGCCGTGGCGGCCAGGGCATTCATGGTCTGATGCTCTCCGGGGACGCCCAGGGAAAAGGACCAGGTCTGGCCCCGCCATCCCACCTGGACCATCTGGCCGTCAACCCCGCGGGAGTGACGGTTCAAGGCCCTCAAATCGGCCGCGGGGCCAAACCCGAACCCCAGGCGGCGGCCTTTAAAGCTCCCGGCCTGACAAGCCACCCGCAGATCATCGGCGTTGTAAACCAGGGTGGCGTCCCGGGATAAACCCTGGATAAGTTCCCCTTTGGCCCGGGCCACGCCTTCCACACAACCCACCCCCTCGGTATGGGCCGGATACACGTTCAGGAGCACCCCCACGGTGGGCCGGCTGATTTCTGTCAAACGCCGGATTTCCCCGAAGCGGTTCATGCCCATTTCCACCACCGCGGCCTCGTAGGTGGAGTCCAGTTGCAAAAGCGTCTGGGGAAGACCGATGAGATTGTTCAGGTTCAGGTC
>JBAQHL010000081.1:0-1850 GCA_049288295.1 Desulfobaccales bacterium | reverse complement strand
GGCAGCCTGAAAACCCGCGAGCAAGAGGTTTATTACCGGCAAGCTGCGAGGCTCTATAAGCAGGAAGTCACCGTTCCTTTGATCCTGGTGGGCGGCATCCGCTCCTATGAGGTGGCCGAGGAGTTGGTCCGGGATGGCACGGCTGATTACATTTCCCTGAGCCGACCGCTCATCTGCGAGCCCGGGCTCGTCAAGCGCTGGCGGGAGGGTGACCGCCGCAAATCTGAGTGCCTTTCAGACAATGCCTGCTTTGCTCCTGCCTTGAATGGCACAGGCCTCTATTGCGTAACCTTAGACAAGAAACGAAGCAACTAGAAAACCCTGCAAATCAATGACGGTCACCGCCCCTCAACCACCCTTGGCCAGCTCTTGCAGGTAGCTCTCAGTGGTCTGAAACCCATCAAATCGGTGCTTTTCTTCTCCATCTGAAGAGAAAAGAAGTATGGTGGGCGTAGCGGTAACTTGATATTGCTCAGCCAGGTCCAAATGATCGCGGGCTTCCAAACGGACGGGGATGAAACGCTTGTTCAAAACCGCGACCACGGCAGGGTCTGGGTGAGTCTCCCGAGCCAAGCGGCCGCAGGCCGGACAGCCCTCCATGAAAATTTCCAGGGCTACAGGAAGATGAGATTTTTTCGCTTCCTGCAGCGCTTCCTTCCAGTCCGTTCGCCATTGTATTAATTCGGACATACTTATAACCTCCTTGCCCTTTACCAACCATCAGGTTTTTAAAGGAGATTTAAAACCTCCTACTCGATAAATAAATGCAACGAGACATCCTTTAAGATTATCGAAAGACGAGTACATCAATTACTGTAAGGAGGAGGCAAATCCACCAGCCAAGAAAAGAGATGATGAAAGCTACGGTAATCTTTTGTTGCCAGGAACTAGGAAGAATTTCCCCAGATTTTCCCTCCTTTTCCCTTTGAAGCATGAAAGGACTTACCCAAAAGGACAAAAAAATTCCGTTGACAATAAGGATAAGGGCAATTACTGCCTGAATCTGAACAATGGTCGTCCAGCCATGCATTCGGTGGAAAATGGCGGCGCCAATGACCGCCAAACTTAGCCCCAGCCAAATAAGAGGCTTGGTCACCTTGTGAGTACGGGTCGTGGCTTCAGTCCAATACGACGATTTTCTTCCCAGAAAACCGTGCAGATCAATGACGGTCACCGCCCCCAGGCCAACGACAAAGCCGGCCAGGTGCAGGAACAGCCCCAGGATATCAAGCCACGGCCAGTTACTTGGCAGATCGGCTATCATCTTTGATGCTTGTGGCCTCCATGAGTCATAAGATATTTTCCCACATCGGGAAACATCAGCACCGGATGAGGGGAGGCTTTACTTCAGCAGCCTGCCGGAATTGAGAAAGATCCCCAGGGCGTGCCCTAAGCCGATGGCACTTGCCCTTACCGGCGTCAGGCGCCCCAACAAAGCCAACAGGGATCCCAGAAGGTCGGTACTGACCGCAATCCAATAATTCTGCTCGATGACCTTTTGGGTCCGGCGGCTGAGTTGCCGTATAAATAACAACTTTTGCAAGTCATTGTCTACCAGGGTTATATCTGCCGCCACCAAAGCTGCTTCGGCCCCACCAGCTCCCATGGCGATGCCCACCTGGGCCTTGGATAAGGCCAGCGCATCTGCGCAGGACTCAAACGGCTGGAAATATATTCGCTGGAGAAAATTTTATCCTGGTTTTCTCAAGTGATCCAGGAAATTTCTGGTTCCAGCGGCTTCGTGTTCCTTTTGTGCGGCTGTTTTGCTTTAGGACTTGATGGCCTCAGCCAGTTTCTTCCCCAACAGGAAGCATTGCTCAAGGGTTTCCATGGTCGGCGCGCCCTTGACC
>JBAQHL010000080.1:0-2906 GCA_049288295.1 Desulfobaccales bacterium | reverse complement strand
CATAAGAAAAGTAGCACAAAATTATATACATCAGTATGATGATTTTGAAAAATGGAATTCTCGAGTAGAAAAGTAAATTAAATCTTTGAAAAAGGAATTGATCGACATAGGTCTTTGGTAAAGAGGTATCCATTCATATATGGTAGTCACTGACCGCCAAAATTATACATAAATAGAAAAATTGGCGGGCGATGCCCGCCCTACGTCGCAGGCTAAAGCCTGCAGCTACATTGGAACTACATTTTATTTGTTTTTAGCTAAAAGCTGACGGCTGACAGCTTTAAAAAAGGAAGTGGTAACTATGGAATGGCTTAAAGCGCTGCGCCCCCCCGGGGACCATCTCACTCCTCGGGAGATCGTGGTGGAGCTGGACAAATACATCGTGGGGCAGGAGGCGGCCAAAAAGTCCGTGGCCATTGCTCTGAGGAACCGCTGGCGGCGCCAGCAGGTCCCGGAGCATCTGAGGGATGAGATCGCGCCCAAAAACATCATCATGATCGGCCCCACCGGCGTGGGCAAAACCGAGATCGCCAGACGGCTCGCCAAACTGGCCCAATCCCCTTTTCTCAAAATCGAGGCCACCAAGTTCACCGAGGTGGGCTACGTGGGCCGGGACGTGGAGTCCATGGTGCGCGACCTCACAGAGCTTGCCATCAATATGGTGAAAGCCGAGGAGCGGGAACTGGTGAAGGGCAAGGCCGAGGCCGCTGTGGAGGAGCGCCTGCTGGAGCTCTTGCTGCCCAGCAGCGGCGGGGGCAAACCCGAGGAAGAGGGCCAGCCCAGCCAGCCCACCCGGGAAAAACTCCGGGCTATGCTCCGGGAAGGCCGCCTGGAAGACCGTTTTGTGGACCTGGAGGTGAGCCAGCGGGTGACCCCGGTGGTGGAGGTTTTCTCCAACACCGGCATGGAGGAACTGGAATTTAATTTTCGGGAAATGTTGGGGAATATGTTCCCCTCCCGCTCCAAGCAGCGGCGGGTCAAGTTGGCGGAGGCCCGGGAAATCCTTCTCCAGGAAGAATCCCAGCGCCTCATCGACATGGACCGGGTGGTGGAAGAGGCCCGGCGCAAAGTGGAGCAGCACGGCATAATCTTTCTCGACGAAATCGACAAGATCGTGGGCCGGGACCACGCCCGGGGGCCGGATGTCTCCCGGGAAGGGGTGCAGCGGGATCTCTTGCCCATCGTGGAAGGCACCACAGTGACCACCAAGTACGGCATGGTGAAGACCGATCACATTCTGTTCATTGCGTCCGGGGCCTTTCACCTGTCCAAGCCCTCGGACCTGATTCCGGAAATGCAGGGCCGCTTCCCCATCCGGGTGGAGCTCCATTCCCTGGGGCCGGCGGAATTCGAGCGCATCCTCACCGAGCCGGAAAACGCCTTGATAAAACAATACCACGCGCTCATGGAAACGGAGGGCATCACCCTGGAATTCAGTCCCGCAGCCATTAAGGAACTGGCGAGCCTGGCCACCAGGGTGAATGAGCGCACCGAGAACATCGGGGCCCGGCGTCTCCACACGGTGATGGAAAAACTCCTGGAGGATATTTCCTTCCAAGCCCCGGACCTGGGAAAACAAACCATCACCATCACCGACGCCTATGTCCGGGAACGCCTGGCCAACCTCATCGAAGACGAGGATTTGAGCAGGTATATTCTTTAGCGGTAAGCCATAAGCTGTAAGCTTTAGGCTTTAGGCTTTAGGCTTTGTTAGAAAAGTAGGGTGGGCCCTGCCCACCAATACCTCAGACAGGAACCAATTGAGTGGACATCCCATAAAGGAAAAAAAGCTTATAGCATAAAGCTTATAGCCTATAGCTCTAAACCCAAGGCCCAGACCATGTCAAAAGAGTTGATTGCCAAAGCGGAAGTTCTGCTGGAAGCCCTCCCCTATCTGCGCCGTTTCCAGGGGCAGACCCTGGTGGTGAAATACGGCGGGGCGGCCCAACAGGACCCGTTGTTGAAGCAAAGCTTTGCCCGGGACATCACCCTGCTGCAGACCCTGGGGATTCATGTGACCCTGGTGCACGGCGGCGGCCCCCAGATCGGCAAGCTCCTGGAGGACCTGCACATCCCCACCCGCTTCGTGGAGGGCCTCAGGGTCACGGACTCCCGCACCATGGACATCGTGGAAATGGTCCTGGCCGGCAAAATCAACAAGGAGATCGTCAACCTCATCAACGGGGCCGGCGGGCGGGCCGTGGGTTTGAGCGGCAAAGACGGGCGTTTGCTTGAGGCCCAGAAGGTAGAATTTTACCGCCCCCGGGAAGACGAGCCTCCGGAGATCATCGACATCGGCCTGGTGGGCGAAGTGACTCGGGTCAACACCGACCTTATCCGCACCCTCCAGGGTCAGCACTTTCTGCCCGTCATCGCCCCGGTGGGGGTGGGCGAGAACGGCGAGACCCTGAATATCAACGCCGACCAGGTGGCCGGCGCGGTGGCCGGGGCCCTGGGTGCGGCCAAACTCATCCTCCTCACCGACGTGGCCGGGGTGCTCGATGGGGAAGGGCGGCTCACCTCCAGCCTCACCCGCCGCCAAGCCGTGACCATGATGGAGGAAGGGGGCATTTCCGGGGGCATGATTCCCAAAATCAAGTGCTGCCTGGAAGCCCTGGAGGAAGGGGTCACCAAGGCCCATATCCTGGACGGCCGGGTGCCCCACGCAGTGCTGCTGGAAATTTTTACGGACAGCGGGGTGGGCACCGAGATTGTGGCGTAATGACTAATGGGAGGGGGCCAGAGACTTGAGGTCTCCTTTTCCCTACCCCCACACTCCTCCCGACCATTTGTCTGGGAACACAGGCATTTGCCTGTGCCACAGGCGGGACGCCTGTGCTCCCGAGGTTGGCTGGTAGGACGGGCATCCTGCCCGTGCCCGGACGGGCTGGAAGCCCGTCCTACCG
>JBAQHL010000079.1:0-4347 GCA_049288295.1 Desulfobaccales bacterium | reverse complement strand
CCTGCCGTCATTTGAGGAAGCCAAGGAGAAGGTGCGCCAGGCGGTGGCCCGGCGGGAGGCCCAGGCCATGGCGGAGAAAGAGGCCGGGGAACTGATGACCCGTCTGCGCCAGGGCGAACCCCTGGCCAAGGCGGCGGCCCAGGCGGCCCTGCCTTTGAAAGAGAGCGGGTATTTCACCCGGGTGCAGGGTTTCCTGCAGCAACCCCTGGCCGAACCCCTGACCAGCGCGGCTTTCCTCCTTTCCGACAAACAGCCCTATCCGGACAAGCCCGTATCCTGGCAGGGGAAATACTATATATTGGCTTACAAAGGCAGGCGGATGCCAACTCCCAAAGAGTTCCAGGAGGAAAAGGAAACCCTGGAGGGCCGCTTTCTGGAGGAGAAGCGGCAGATTCTCCTGGATGCCTGGTTCAAAAAGGAGTGGCAGCGGGCCCAGGTCAGTAAGCCGAAGCAAGGTTCCTAAAAGAGTGCAAACCTCCTCTGGGCAGGCGGTGCGGAACGCCACCCACCGGGCCTTGGAGGCCCGGGACCGAGTTTGGGCCGATTCTCCCCAATGGGAAGATTGGCGGCGTCAGGTGCGGGCGGCCAAAACCGCCATGGTGGACCGCTGGCCGGAATATCTGGCCATCCTGCGGGAACAGGTGGAAAATTGGGGCGGGACCGTTTACCTGGCCGGGAATGCGGCTGAGGCCAGGGACATTATCCTGAAGGTGGCGCGGCGGCATGGGGTCAAAAGGGCAATTCAGTCCAAATCCATGACCGCGCACGAAATCGGGTTGGGTCCGTTTCTCCAACGCCAAGGCCTAACGCTTACCGAAACCGACCTGGGGGAGTTCATCATTCAGTTGGCCGGCCACCCCCCGGCCCATATCACCGCGCCGGCCCTCCACCTGAACCGCCATCAGATTGCCGGCATCCTCTCCCATCATTTTCATCTCCAGGCCCCCACCGACCCCACGGAATTGACCCGTCTGGCTGTCAGCCTGCTGGCGCCCTGTTATGCGGAGGCGGACCTGGGCATCACCGGGGTAAACTTTGCCGCGGCGCCGGAGGGCGTCCTGGTTTGCCTGGAAAATGAGGGCAATCTGCGCCTGAGCGCCACCCTGCCACCTGTGCATCTGGCTCTCATGGGGTGGGAAAAAATGCTGCCCGGCCTTTCTCACCTGGAGCCCTGCCTGCGCCTGCTCCCCCCCAGCGCCACCGGCCAGCGCCTCACCTCCCTGGTGCATTTTTTGAAGGGACTCAAAGCCGGGCCTAAAGGGAGCCAGGCCTTTTACCTGGTGGTCCTGGACAATGGCAGGAGCCGGCTGGCCGCCCGGCCCGAACTGCGGGAGGCCCTTTATTGCCTGCGCTGCGGGGCCTGCCTCAATGTCTGTCCGGTGTTTCAGCAAGGCGGGGCCCACCTCTACGGCCGGGTGTACCCGGGGGCCATCGGCGCACTGCTGGCGCCTTTCATTCCCCCCACCGGGGATATTGCGGATCTTTGCACCCAATGCGGCAGGTGCGGGGAAATTTGTCCGGCAGCCATAGAGCTTCCCAGGAAAATCCGCGGTCTTAGGCGACAGGCCCCGTCCTTCCGCCGCATCCGGGCCCTGACCGGCGCGGGCGGGGTGATCCTGGGGCAGCCCCGTCTGTATCGCGCCCTTGCTGCTCAGGCCCATGCCTGGGGGGGAGGCGCATGGCGGCCCAAGATGCGGGAGTTTTTCGGGAGCGAATTTCCAGAAGAAAGTTTTTTTGAAAAACACCAGGGCTTCGAGAAAAATGAACTTTGGGGAAAAACCATTTTAGCAACTTCCCATGAGACAAATAAACTGCCTGAATCGGCAATCAGGACAGCGGCAAGCCCAGAGGCTGGTGTTCTTGGCTTTCAACCTGATTTCACCTCCAGGATGGCCGAGGCGGGAACCATCATGATACAGTTGGAGGGCGCCGCGAGCCTGGCTCGTTATCTGCACGAGACCTCTCGGGGAGAAATCTGGCTTGAAAATCACCCCTGGCTCCTGCAAGCGGCTCAGGAACTGAATGCCCTGGGCGGCCAAGCCCGCCTGGCCACGGAGGCGTGGGCCCCGGAGGCCGACACCGCGGTCACCCTGGGGTTGGGGGTTATCCCGGAACTGGGATCGGTGCTGGTAGCCGCTGAAACACAGCCAGCCGCCTTGCTGCCCTTGCGGGCCCGGCGCCACTTGGTGTTGACGCCGCCTGACCGGGTCAGCCTGACTGTCCAGGAGGCCCTGGAATTGGTGCAAAAGCAACCCCACAGCCTGGTGACCTGGCTCACCGGCCCCACCCGCACTGCGGATATTGAAAAGATTCTGGTTCTGGGCGCCCAGGGTCCGGCAGAAATGACGGTGGTCCTGTACCAGCCCTAATCCACCAGGGAGAAAAAGACATGGCAGAAACCGTCCCCCAGGGAGAACTCAGACTCCGGGTAAGCCGTTTTCAGGAGTTGATGGCCGCCAAAGGCGTGGGTCTGGCCCTCATCCGCCAGCCGGCCGACCTCTATTATTACACCGGCACGGTGGCCGACGGCTTCTTGGCGGTGCCCGCAGATGGCAAGCCCCATTTGCTGGTGCGGCGGCCCCAGGACCGCCTGGCCGCGACAGAAATCCCCTGGGACCTGTCATTTTACCGCGACTTTGGGGATCTGCCGGGACTTTTGGATGATTTGTCGCTGCCCCGTACAGGTCCCCTGGGCCTGGAGTTGGACGTTCTCCCCGCCTCCCTCTATATCCGCTTGCAAACCAAGATTTTTCCGGGGATTTCCTTTCAGGACGTCTCCCCGTTGATCCGGCAGCAGCGCATGGTAAAAAGCGCCTTTGAAATCGAGCAGATTCGCCTGGCGGCCGCGATTTTGGATGAAGCCTTTGCCGCGGTGCCCGGGCTTTTGCGCCCCGGCCTGACTGAGCTTGAACTTTCAGCCGCATTGGAATACCGGCTGCGCTTGAGCGGCCATCAGGGACTTATCCGCCTGCGCAACTTCAGCCTGGAAATGTTTTTCGGCCATGTGCTTTCCGGTCACGCCGGCCTGGAGTTGGCCTACACCGACACTCCCAGCGGCGGCCTGGGCTTCAGCCCGGCTTTTCCCCAGGGGCCCAGCCTGAAGCCCCTGGCCCCGGGGGAGCCCATCACCGTGGACATGGGCTCCTGCGTCAACGGGTATGTGGCGGACATGACCCGCCTGTATGTCCTGGGGGACCTCCCCCCGGAGGCCTGGCGGGCCTATGAACTGACCCTGGACCTCTTTCATTACTTTGAGAGCGAGGCCCGGCCCGGGGTAAGTCCCGGCGACCTCTACCAGGGGCTCATCTCCCTGGTGGGAAAGGCGGGCCTGAGCGACGTCTTTATGGGACGAGGCCTGGAGAGGGTGAGCTTCATAGCCCACGGGGTGGGCCTGGAGCTTGATGAGTTTCCCTTTATCACGGCCCGGTTTCCCATGCCTTTGGCTGCGGATATGGTGCTGGCCTTCGAGCCCAAGTTCTTTTTGCCGGACGTGGGTCTGGTGGGTCTGGAGGACACCGGGCGCATCACCGCCGACGGGGTGGAATGGCTCACCCGCACCCCCCGGCAGGTAGTCCGGGTGTAATGCTCATGGGTGAAATTGCTCCTGGATTGGGGATAAGTTAGAATAAGTCTATCGGCAACAACAACCCGCGTACCATTACCTTAGTGGTACATTTCATAAATACGATTACGTAGTGACGACGGTTGAAGGCAATAGATTTACTCCCCCTCACCCTGACCCTCTCCCCCATTGGGGGAGAGGGGATAAAGAAAGAACTCCAGCCGTCCTTCCTCTCGGGGAGAGGGCTGGGGTGAGGCCAAGTTACCTATGCAAGTGGACTAAGGAACTCCAAGCCCGGCCATGACCGAGATGTCTTTTCTGGAACACCTGCAGGAGTTGCGGACGCGCCTCATCGTCTGCCTTGCCGCCCTGTTCATTGCCGCGGCCATCTCCTGGCCCCTGACCCCCACGGTGCAGCGCTTCATCCAGCGGCCCTTGATGGAGCCGTCCATCATCCAGAAGTGGCAGTACTCGTTCTCTACCTGGGTTCATGAAAATTTTCCCGGCCTGTCCCGGCAGGTGGGATTTGAACCAAAGCCGCCCCAGGTCAACCCCCACAAGTTGAATTACATGGCCCCCCTGGAGCCTTTCTTCGTGCAGATGAAGATCTCGCTGATCACCGGCTTTTCCCTGGCGTTCCCGGTGATTCTTTATCAGATCTGGCTTTTCTTCGCGCCGGCCCTGTACCCCAAGGAAAAAAAGTATATTTACTTTTTCCTGCCCTTCGGCTCGGTGGCTTTTGTCCTGGGCGGGCTTTTTTTCCTTTATCTGGTGTGGCCTTTGAT
>JBAQHL010000078.1:0-4734 GCA_049288295.1 Desulfobaccales bacterium | reverse complement strand
TGTGCTGCTCAGGAGTGAACTTGGTGACTCTGACGATCTTCAGGTCCGGGGGCGTCTGACCCTTGGGCGCGGCCTGCAGCACCTCGTTGTGCTCCTTGGAGGGGCCGTGGCAGGTCTCGCAGTTGATCCCCGGCTCCGCCCAAGTGGTGCGGTAGGTGTCGGTCTTCAGGTCGTAGTTGCTGCTGAGTTGGCTGACATGGCAATTGAAGCAGGCGGTGTTGAAGGTGTAGGACCATTCCTTCCAGTGGACCGGCTCTGCGGAGGGTCCGGAGCCGAAATGGCGCACGCCGCTGGCCGCGGTGTCGAACCACTGCTTGGTGCGCACATCATAGGCCACCGGCAGGGTTTGGAGGCGGCCCCGTTCCAGGGGGGTCAGGAAATAATAGACATTCTTGCCTCCCAGGACGTGAACTATGGGGTATTTGTTCTTTTTGCCCTGGGGGCCGGTTTCCAGGACCCAGCCGGCTTTAGGGCCGATGTCCGCCCGGTAACGGTATTTGCCGATGACCAGGTCCTTATCTTGGGGGGTCAGCTGGGCCGTGGCCAACTCCGGGGTGTAGGGCTGCATGGCCAGGCCGTGACGGGAGTTAGACCAGAGATGGTAGAACTTGGCGTGACATTCAATGCAGCTCTTCGAGCCGACGTAGAGGGAGAGTTCCTGAAAGAGTGCTGGGTCGTCCGGCTTCCCCTGACCATTCGCAGGTCCGACAATGAAAACCATAGCGGCTAAGGTTGACAATGCCGCCCCGACAGCTAAACATGAGAGCCTCTGCATGTGATTTATCCCCTCGCAATTTTAGCAGACTTGAGGTTAGACAGGAAGTTAATCGATATCTTTGGGGGTAAGATGTCTTCTTCTGACCGATATCTTGCCAGCCCCTGCAGTTATCATTTCTACAGCCAAAATTGCAAGATCTGATCTGCCTAGCGAAAATGCATGTCGTGGGTGGGGGAAATTTAAAGTGGAACGGGTGGAAGGCCAAGGAAGGGCGAGCTGCATCCCGTGAAATATTCAGCCCCAAAAGTGTTTATATTTCCTGAATAGGTTGAATTTTTAGCCAGTTGATAAATTTCTAAGAAGAGCAGTTATCTTTTATATAGTCGCAACCGTCCCAGCCCAACCATCAGAACAGAAAGGGGGGGAAGCATTTGCTTGCCCGCCCCTTCCAACTATTGGTCAGTAAACCTTAACCCTATTTCACTTCAATGGTTACCCCATGAATCCGGCCCTGGAAAGGGAACGGAGATTTATAATCCGAGGAGACCGCAGAGACGGTGTCCATGCCGATGTCGAAAGGTTCCACGCTGTAGACAAACGGTACCGTCTTGGTGACGCGGCCCTGGCCCACTTCCTTGTCGTTGACCAACAGTTTCACCTCCGCCGGCTTGCCGGGACCTGGTTCCACCGGGGTGACTTCCACTCGGACGGTGGCTTTCCCTGGGGATAAGGTCTCGGCTGACTGGACTCTGGCATGCTCCACCTCGAAAAAATTGTAATAGAAAGTCGGCTTGCCGTCCTTGACATAAAGAGACCAACCCGAGGTAACGCCGCCGATGGCGGCCAGTACCCCGTCGGCTCCCGCCTGTCCGACCTCCACCTCGGCCGTGATGCTGAAAGGTACTGCGTGGGTATTGAGAACCGCAGCCTCATTGAGACCGGTGACCCCCGGGCCATAGGTGACTTTTTTCAGACCCGCCAAGGGATTAGGCCGCAGGGTGAGGTCAAACCGCTCCGCCATGCGATCATCCAGGGGCAGGACATTATATTTTTTTGCCTCCACCAGGAAGGCGTCCTGCAACTCTTTGAGCTTCTCAGGATACTTGGCGGCAAGGTTATCGGCCTGGCTAAAGTCCTTGTCGATGTTATACAATTCCCAGGTATCGCTGTCGAAATTGCCCCCCGGTTCGCCGGCGGTCTCCCACGGCAACCGGCCGTGACGGGTTGTAGCCATCCAGCCGTCCTTGTAAATGCCGCGGTTGCCGAACATTTCGAAATACTGCACGGTGCGGCGGGACTTGGCTTTGTCGTCGTCAAAAGAATAGAGCATGCTGACGCCTTCCATGGGCTTTTGCTTCACGCCGCTGACCTCCGTGGGCTCAGGAATGCCGGCTGCTTCAAGCACCGTGGGAGCGATATCGATGACGTGATGGAACTGTGTTCGCAAGCCGCTCTGGGACCGGATACCTTTGGGCCAATGCACGATGAGGCCGTTGCGGGTACCGCCGAAGTGGGAGGCTACCTGCTTGGTCCACTGAAAGGGGGTATCCGATGCCCAGGCCCAGCCCACGGGGATGTGGGGCTCAGTTTGGGGGCCGCCGATTTCCTCGAACTTGGCCTCGAGTCCCTTCAACCCCAGCTGGATGCCGTTGAGACTGGCCACCTCGTTGACCGTCCCTTCCAGGCCGCCTTCAGCCGAGGCGCCGTTGTCCCCCACAATAAAGAATATGAGGGTATTGTCCAATTCGCCTGATTTCTCGAGGGCGGCGAGAAGCCGGCTGATCTGTTCGTCAGTGTGATCCAGGAAGCCGGAATAGTTTTCCATGAGGCGACGGTAGACCCGTTTGGCCGCCTCGGATTGCTCGGCCCAAGCCGGGATTTCTTTGGGTCTCGGCGTCAGCTTGGCGTCGGCCGGGATGATGCCCATCTGTTTCTGGCGGGCAAAGGTCTCTTCGCGATAAGCATCCCAGCCGGCATCGAATTTCCCTTTATACTTTTCAATGTAGGGCTTGGGAGTGTGGTGCGGCGCATGGATGGCGCCGGTGGAAAAATAGACGAACCACGGCTTCTTGGGGTTGGTGGCATTTACCTGGTTTAACCAGCCGATGGCCTCGTCCACCAGATCATTGGTGAGGTGGTAACCCTCCTCCGGGGACTTGGGTTGGGCCACGGGCGTGGTATTGCGGTAGAGCACCGGATAATACTGGTGTGTTTCGCCGTTCATAAATCCGTAGAATTTTTCGAATCCCCAGACTTTGCCGGTGGGCCAGCGGTCAAAGGGTCCAGCGGGACTGATCTCATTGCCCGGAGTGTTGTGCCACTTGCCGAACGCGGCGGTGGCGTAGCCGTTCTGCCGGAGGATTTCCCCCAGGCCTGCCGTGGTGTCCGGGACAATACCGGTGTAGCCGGGAAAACCGGTGCCCAATTCAATGATGACCCCGGTGCCGATGCTGTGATGATTGCGGCCGGTGAGCAGGGCGCCCCGGGTGGGCGAACACAGGGCGGTGGTGTGGAAGGTATTGTAACGCAGGCCTTTGCTGGCAAGTCTATCCATGGTGGGTGTGGGCACAGCCCCGCCAAAGGCCCCGGCATGGCCGAAGCCCACATCATCCAGGATAATAATCAGGACGTTGGGGGCGCCATCCGGAGCCTGGGTCTGTTTGGGAAAATCAGCCCTGGAATCCTTGACAGTCATGCCGATCTTGCCCTTGAAGGGCGGGGCAGGTTTCGGCAGGACATTTTCGGTTGGTGATGCACCCGCAGGTTTGGGGACACCGGCGGCCACCTGTTTTTGCTGGGGCAGGGTTTCTTGCTTGGCTTGGGGTTGCTTCTGCTCACCAGAGCCGCATCCCAGGAACAAGCCCACTATTACCAGATTCAAGATCACGGCGATTGAGAAGTTCATCAAACGTCTCATAATGCGACTCCTCATATGTAGAATAGTAGTCTTTAATGAATGGTAGAAGATCTTCCCCTTGACGCGGAAAAGGGAAACCGATTTTGAAGTACATTAGGCTACAGAGCCTTGGGTGAGATTGCAATTATATCTTGGTATGATCTGGTGTCAATGGAGGCAGATGAAATAACTGCGTCGAGTAGCGTGGGGGAGTTTCACCCCCACGCCCTCACAGTTCCGGACGTGAGCCTCTCGGCTCATCCGGCTCCTATCGACCGGCCGCAAGATGCGAGACCATCTGCCAGTGACAAAACAGCGACGGCTGTTGGCTTCTGATGCGCCTAAGCCAATGAGCTGCCCGCCTCTGGCGACCTCGCAACCTCTACTAAACGGCCTTGCCTTATTCAATGGCTCCTCCCATTTCTGGTTGACCATCCAATAAAGCCGATCGATACAACCCCTTCGCTCCATCCCCATTACGGGACTTCCTCGTTACTACGGGTTGTTCCGCCCCTGTGCCCCGCCTCGGTACTCTCACTCTCATGGGTCCTCCACTTGAGTTTCTCCCTTCACATCGGGACGACAGGTTCCCACGTTCCGCCCGAGAGCCTGGTTCAGGTTCACGCCACCTCTATGCCGGACGCCACCCAGGCAGTAAGCAGGTTTCCCCTGGGTTTATCCTGGAGTCAAGTAAGCCTCCAGTTCTGACGTCGTCTTTAGTGTTTCGACACCTCATCAGTGGTTCGCGGTTGCTCGTCTCCCTGAACCTCACCTGCCACGGTCTTTAGCCATGACTTGTCCTTAACGCTCACCACCCTGGCTCTTAACCAGGGCAGCTTAAGGTGGTTTGGAGCCTGCTCCTGCAAACCGGCTCCGGGGGGCCTGCCCCCATCTCTCGTGCAGTTGCGCACGCTTATTACTCCAAGCGCCCTCGTGGCGCACTAGCTTGCCACTATACGCCCTTCCGCTACTTTTTCCATATCATTCGTATATCCGAACCCCTGCAAAGTGGATTGGCGAACCCATGGACAGGGGGGAGGCCTGGGCCGAGGGGTTCCGGGTTTGGGCTCAGACCAGGGATAGCATTGCGGGACTGGGCGGTGGTGACGCCGGCCGACAC
>JBAQHL010000077.1:0-3391 GCA_049288295.1 Desulfobaccales bacterium | reverse complement strand
ATCCCAGGAGCCGCGCCTCATCGAGGCAGCCCGGGAAGCCGCCGCCCGCTGGGGGGTGGGCGCCGGGGCCTCCCGCTTGGTGGCGGGGCACCTGGCCCTGCACCGGGAGGTGGAGGCCAGGCTGGCGGCTTTTAAGGGGACCGAGGCCGCGGTCATCTTCAGCACCGGCTACATGGCCAACCTGGGAACCATCAGCGCCCTGGTGGGGCCGGGGGACACGGTTTTTTGCGACCGCCTCAACCATGCCAGCATCTATGACGGCATCAGATTGTCCGGCGCTAACCTGGTCCGCTTTTCCCACGGCGACCTGAACCGGCTGGAGAACCTGCTGCAAAAAGGTGGGGACGGCAAAAGGCTGGTCATCAGTGATTCGGTGTTTTCCGTGGACGGCGATGTGGCTCCCCTGAAGGACCTGGTGGAACTCAAAGAGCGCTATGGCGCGGGCTTGATGGTTGACGAAGCCCACGCCACCGGGGTTTTGGGACCGCGAGGCGCCGGTTTGGCCGAAGAATTGGGCCTGACCTCCCGGGTGGAGGTGCACATGGGCACCTTTTCCAAGGCCCTGGGGTCGCTGGGGGGTTACGTGGCCGGGGACCGCCGCCTCATCGACTATCTGCACAACCGGGCCCGGTCATTTATTTACTCTACGGCCATGCCGCCACCGGTCCTGGGGGCCATGGGGGCGGCCTTGAGCATCGTGGTTCAGGAACCGGAGCGCCGCCAATATTTGCTCTCGGAGGCAAAAATTTTCCGTGAGACGCTTACCCAGGCAGGCTTTGACCTTCTGGGCAGCGAAACCCAGATTGTGCCGGTGCTGGCGGGAGAAAACGGTCCCGCTCTTAAGATGGCGGGGCGCCTCAGGGAGAAGGGGCTCATGGCCGTGGCCTTCCGGCCGCCCACCGTGGCCCCTGGGAAGGCCAGGGTGCGGTTTTCCCTCTCTGCCGGGCATTCACGGGATGATCTGGCCGCGGCCCGGGAGACCATTGTGGCTGTGGGCCGGGAGATGGGACTCATATAGCAGTCCAAAGTCCAAAGTCCAAAGTCCAAAGTTCAAGGTTCAGGTTGCACCGTCATGATTTGGAGCTCTGGCCTGTATCGGGAGGTCCCCCCCTGCCCCCCTTTAAAAAAGGGGGGTTCAATAAAACGGCAAGCCCAAGTCTCCCTGTTTTAAGGGGGGATTTAGAGGATTTGTGGTGTTAGGCCGGAGTTATAAATACTACTCTTTTGAACGTGCCTTGGTCTGAGATGAAAACCCTGGTCCTGCTGCATGGTTGGGGGGCAAGCGGCACTATCTGGCGTCGTCAGGCGGAGGTTTTTGCCGGTCAAGAGACAAGGGTTTGGGCTCCGACCTTCCCCGTTTGGGAAGTTTCCTGGCTGGTGGATTACTTGGAAAAACTGCCCCTGGCTGAGACCGTGCTGGTGGGCTGGTCCCTGGGGGGCATGCTCCTGCTGGAGGCCCTGAGCCGGGGGCCGGTCAGGCCCGCCGGGTTGGTCCTGGTGGCTGCGCCGGCCAGCTTTTGCCAACAAGCGGACCATCCCTGGGGACAGCGCCGGGCCGCAGTGCGGGCCTTGCGGCGGACGGTAAGGGAAGACCCCCGCCGGGGGTTGGCGGATTTTGCCAGCCGCTGCCTGGCCCCGGGGGAGTCACATTTTCAGAAGGAAATCCTCGAGGATTTCCAGTCCCGGGAGAAGGGGGCGGACCTGGCTGCGGGCCTGGATTATTTATTGACCACCGATCTGACATCCCGACTGTCAGGTATGCCGGCGGGGGCCTGGATTATTCAGGGGGATGGGGATGCCATCGTGCCTCCGGCCGAGGCGGAGTTTATCCGGCAACACCTTGACCAGGCCCGAATGGTGACAATTCCAGGGGCAGGCCATGCCCCTTTCTTGACGAGGGCTGGTGAGTTTAACGAGATTCTGAGGAAGGTTTTGGGAGAGGAGGCCGGGGGGTGCAAATCCTTTCCCAACCTCCGTGATGCGGAAGCACAGGGTCAAGCCTGGTAACACAGGCAAGATGCCGGTGCTCCCGTGAACAGCAAGCAACAGGGGAGGTTGGGCAAGGGGGGACTGACCCCTGAGTCACTTTTTTACCGTGAAAAACCCCGCAGGGGCGCAAGGCATTGCGCCCTCAGGGCTGGATGAATCAAGCCCCCACGAAAGAATTTCCTACACGGGGGCGGCCCATAGCGGACCATGACCGTTTCGCAATATGAGCAATTTGGCCATGACCCACAAACAAGCCATACAGAGGAACTTTGCCCGGCGGGGCGCCAGTTATGACAGCCACGCCAAGATCCAGCAATGGATGGCGGCGGAGCTTCTAGAGGGTTGCCGGGAGGCGGTGGTGCGGGCTCGGGCCATCCTGGAAGTGGGCTGCGGCACCGGCCACCTCACCGAGCTTCTGCGGCAGGCAAATTCCGAGGCCGCGCTGGTGGCTCTGGATCTAGAAGTTTCCTTGCTGCAGCGGGCCCGGGCGAGGCTCGGCCGGGACGCCGGCGTTCACTTCGTGGCGGCCGACGGCGAGGCTTTCACAGGAGGGACCTACGATCTCATTCTGTCGAACTCGGTCTTCCAGTGGTTTGTTCGGCCTGAGGAGACCCTGGGGCACTATTACCGGATGCTGCGGCCCGGCGGCATGTTGGCCTTTGCCATCATGGGTCCGGCCACCTTCCGGGAACTGGCGGCCTCATTCCAGGAGGCGGCCGTGACCATCCCCATGGCCGAATTTCCCGAAGTTGTGGCCGGCTCCTTTTGTGAGGAAAAAACCTGGAGGCAATTTCTCACCAAGGCCGGTTTCCGCAAGCCGGTGCTGCAGCGGGAGGTGCGCACGGAAACCCATCCCACGGTGCGGCATTTTTTACATGACCTCCAGGCCACCGGCGCCACCAACCCGTCCCCCCGGCCCCTCTCCCCCCGCCTGTTCCGGCTCATGGCCGCTATTTATCATCAGGCTTACGGGCTGAACGGCTCCATCCCGGTGACCTACGAGGTTATTTGGGCTTTTGCCAAAAAGCGGGAGTTCTTTTCCACCTAATCCTCTTTCGTTAACTAAAAAGATAACTGCCAGGTTATATTTACAAATCCCCCCTAACCCCAGTGGTGTCCAGTGGTTTTTGCAAGTATCGTTTATCTGGAAGAAAAAATGTAGCCGCGAGGCTAAGCCTCGCGCCAGCACAGGCGGGACGCCTTTGCCATCAAGGCTTTCCTTCATTAGGGGGGTGATCTGGTCATAGGCGGGTATTATTTCTGGAAAAGGAGCCTCTGACCCTGAAACTCCCTCCCCCTTGATGGGGGAGGGGTGGGGTGGAGGTGGCTATTTTCTTTTTAAAATAGAGAGGTTGCTCTAAGATCCCCCCTCCCCCAACCCCCTCCCACCGTGGGGAGGGGG
>JBAQHL010000076.1:0-4885 GCA_049288295.1 Desulfobaccales bacterium | reverse complement strand
GGCCTCCCGGGTCGAAAGCGTCAGGTTCCAGGCCTCTTCATTCATGAAGGCCAGCATCAACACGGCGCCGGTGGCGATATCCTGGACGATGGCGGGGAGCAGCCCCCCGAGCTTGTCGAAATTCGGAGTAATCTTTTGTTTCATAACCTTATAAATTATCCTTTTCGCTTTTAAACAACAAGGTTGGATGATACATAACAATAAAATAATATAGTCGTTTCGGGAGATCACCAGCCTGTGAGCAAGATCATCCCTTTCAGTCAGTTGGCCCGGGCCCAGAACCTGAACTTCCTGGAGCACAAGCACCGGGAGTATCAGGAGCGGGAAGACTACTTAGGCCGTCTGCGGCGTCTGCTTTTTCAGATTGAGGGGCAGATGCGCCAGGCCGAAGTCCTGCAGCTGGACGTCTTCATCCAGGCGGCCAAACAGTTTAACGTCAAGCTGGAGTTGCCCATCCAGGGGGACCGCCTGGCCCTCCAGCGCGTCTTTGTGGAAAATCCCTTCCTTTCCATCCTCGCCGATTTTTTCGCCGGCCGCCTCACCCCCGAAGAATGCCTGGAGAAAATCAAGCAGTTGGAAAAAGATCGGACAAAGTGAGCCTCTGGCAAAATACCTTGACAGGCGGAAGATTTCGTCTGATTGGCAAGTTAAGCCCTGGGGGCACAGGCTTTCCAGCCTGTGCTGGCGCAGGCTGAAGCCTGCGGCTACAATCTTGCAGGGGTCTCAAAGTAGCAGATATTAGCGCGTCCCAGATATATCTATTCAAAAATCTAAGGTAGGGCGGGCCTCCGTGCCCGCCACTCAAGGCGGCCAGGGACGGCCCCCCTACCAGAGTCTGCTTTTTTCTTCCACGGATGAAGAAGGTGTCAATTCTTTGTAATGTATTCCAAAGGACGCGATTCTAGCCCCGGCCCCAGAAAAAACTTGCTTGTCTTAAGGTAACTTCCCTTGAAGTTGACCAGAAAGCGGGAAGAAGAGCGGAGGAGAGACAGTTCCCCGGTTCGGTCCGCAGCCGCGGTTAGCTCCACTCCACCAGGGCTGCGCCCCAGGTGACGCCGGCGCCGAAACTGCACAGCAAAACCTTGTCCCCGGGCTTGATGAGCCCTTCCCCCAGAGCTTCATGCAACGCAATGGGAACCGACGCCGCCGAGGTGTTGCCGTAGCGGTTGACGTTGACATAGAGCTTTTCCCAGGGCAGGTCGGCGAACCGGGCCGCGGCCTCGAGAATCCGGTTGTTGGCCTGGTGGATGATCAAAAAGTCCAGTTCATCCCGGTCGATGTTGGCCATCTCCAGAATCCGCCGGATGCTCTCTTTGACCGCCTTCACCGCGAATTTAAAGATCTCCGGGCCGTCCATCTGCAGAAAATGCCGGGCCGTAGTGGTGGTGGGCGGCACAAAAGGACTTACCTCGGCATTGAACTCGGTTTCACAGTGAAGCTTCATGTTGAAGCTGGAAGTGACAAAAGAGGCCAGAATGCCCCCCTGCTCCACCGGCCCCACCACCGCCGCACCCGCCCCGTCGCCGAAAAGAACGCAGGTGGAGCGGTCCGTCCAATCGGTGAACCTGGAGTTGGTGTCGGAACCTATGACCAGGGCGTATTTGCCTTCCGGGGCCACCATGCGCTCGGCCACATACAGGCCATAGTTGAAGCCGGTGCAGCCCGCCTGCAAGTCGAAAGCCGCCAAAACGCCGTTGACTCCCAAGGCCTCCTGGACCTGGATGGCGCAAGCGGGGAAAAAGTGGGTCGGGGTATTGGTGGCCAGGATGATATAGCTCAGATCCTGGGGAGTCAGCCCCGCACCCTCCAGGGCCTGGCGGGCGGCGGCCTCCGCCATGGTGACCGTGCTTTCCTCGGGGCCGGCAATCCGGCGCTCGGCAATCCCGGTGCGTTCCAGGATCCAGTCATTGTTGGTGTTCACCAACTTTTCCAGGTCTTTATTCGTCAGAACCTGCTTGGGCACAAAAACCCCCGTGCCCAGGATGCCGATTTTTCTTGCTGCCACGCGCCTCTACTCCTTCACCACCAGGTTTTCTCTTTTATACCTCAGGTGTGGTAAAAAGGCAATGAGTTGTCTCTAAACCTGCACTGTCGGCTACATATAGCCTTTGCCGAAAGTTTCTTCCTCTTATCCCTCTCCCCCAGCGGGGCGAGAGGGTCAGGGTGAGGGGGACAAGAAAAAACTTCTGGCAATCGATATATTTGCCGCAATCCCCCACCATCGGTCGGCCCCTAATAGCTGTTCATGTGTATAGTATATTGGGGAAAAATTTTATATAATAAAAACAGTTTCTCATGGGCTTCTGGCCCACCAATAAACTATGAAAAGCCGGTAGGGGCGAGTAAATGGGGCGGGCACTGCCCACCAAATATATGACAGACGGTCCACCCTACGTTACTGGAAACTCGAAACTGGAAACCAACGAGATTGACAAAATATTTTCTTGACACCCAATATATTGTGCTGTACCATTGATGACAATACAACATATTGTTTTATAAATCATTTTCGGCAACCCTCCGATTTTTTAGAAAAAGGAGCTGTCTATGTCTTTGCAGGCGGACGTGAACGAGATTTCCCGAGAACTTCCTTTAAGCCCCAACGCCGTGGTCGTCCTCAAGCGCCGCTACCTGAAAAAGGACGCCAAGGGCGAGGTGGCCGAAGCCGCGCCCGACATGTTCCGCCGGGTGGCCGACACCATCGCCGGCATGGACCGGCTTTACGACCCCGACGCCGACGTGGCCGCCACCGCCCGGAAGTTCTACGACATGATGGCTACCCTCGCCTTCATGCCCAATTCCCCCACCCTCATGAACGCCGGGCGGGAGTTGGGCCAGCTCTCCGCCTGTTTTGTCCTGCCTGTGGAGGACAGTATCGACAGCATCTTTGAAGCCATCAAGCACACCGCCCTGATCCACAAATCCGGGGGCGGCACCGGCTTTTCCTTCTCCCGCATCCGCCCGGAAAACGATCCTGTCATGTCCACCAAGGGCGTGGCTTCCGGGCCCATTTCCTTCATGAATATTTTTGACGTGGCCACCGAGACCATCAAACAGGGGGGCACCCGCCGGGGGGCCAACATGGGGCTGTTGCGGGTGGACCACCCGGACATTGAAAAGTTCATCACCTGTAAAAACGACACCAAAAGGCTCACCAATTTCAACATCTCCGTGGGCTTAACCGACGCCTTCATGGAGGCCGTGCGCGAGGACAAACCTTTTCCCCTCCTAAACCCCCGCACCAGGCAGGAAGTGAGCCAGGTCAAAGCCACCGACCTTTTCGACCTCATCGTCAGGAGCGCCTGGGCCACCGGCGAGCCCGGCATGATCTTCCTGGACGCCATCAACCGGGGCAACCCCCTGTCCCATCTCGGGGACATCGAAGCCACCAACCCCTGCGGCGAGCAGCCGCTTTTGCCCTACGAGTCCTGCAACCTGGGGTCCCTCAACCTGGCCAAGGTGGTGGAGGACGGCAGCATCAATTACCAGTTGCTACGTGAACTGGTGCAAACCGCTGTGCACTTCCTGGACAACGTCATTGACGCCAACCGCTTCCCCCTGGAGCTCATCGCCGACAATACCCGGAACAACCGCAAAATCGGCCTGGGGGTCATGGGCTTTGCCGATCTCTTGCTGCTGCTGGGCATCCCTTACAACTCCGAAGAAGCGGTGCAGGTGGCCGACGAAGTCATGGCCTTCATCAACCGGGAGGCCAGGAGTGCCTCGGCCGAACTGGCCGGCCACCGGGGGAACTTCCCCAGCTTTGCGGGCAGCCGCTATGACAGCAGCGGCAACGGCAACGGCCTGGGGTGCATGCGCAACGCCACGGTCACCACCATCGCCCCCACCGGCACCATCAGCATCATCGCCGGGGCCAGCTCCGGCATCGAGCCCCTTTTCGCCATCTCTTATGTGCGCCGGGTGCTGGAAGGCACCGAACTGGTGGAGGTGCACCCCTACTTTGAGGAACTGGCCCGGCGCCGGGGCTTTTATTCCCCGGAACTCATGCGGGCCGTGGCCCAAACCGGCTCCATCCGGGACTTCAAGGAAATCCCCAAGGACATCCGCCGCCTGTTCGTCACCGCCCACGAGGTCTCCCCCCAGTGGCACATCAGGATTCAGGCGGCCTTCCAGAAGCACACCGACAACGCCGTGAGCAAGACCGTGAACTTCCCCCGCCAGGCCACTCCCGAAGACGTGCGCCGGGTCTACCTCATGGCCTTCGAACAGGGCTTGAAGGGGGTCACCATCTACCGGGACGGCAGCCGGGAAGACCAGGTGTTGAGCTTCGGTGAGCAGAAAAAGCCCAAGGAGTTTCAATACATCATCCCCCGGCCCCGCCCCGAGGAGACCAACGGGGTCACCCGCCTCATCACCACCGGCTGCGGCAAACTCTACGTCACCGTCAACCGGGACGAGGACGGCTTCTGCGAGGTCTTCGCCCAGATGGGCAAAACCGGGGGCTGCGCTTCCAGCCAAATCGAGTCCACCGGCCGCCTCATATCGCTGGCCCTGCGCTCCGGGGTGCACGTGGAGGCCATCATCAAGCAGATCAACGGCATCCGTTGCCCCCACTCCATGTGGCAAAACGGCAGGCAGGTGCTGTCCTGCCCGGACGCCATCGCCCAGGTGCTTTCCCAGATATCGGAAACCAAACTCCCCTCCGCCGCCGCGGCCATGGGCGCCTGCCCCGACTGCGGCGGCGCCGTGGAACACGAAGGCGGCTGCCTGGTCTGCCGGGCCTGCGGCTTTTCGAAGTGTAACTAAAGGGGCCACTTATAGTATATATACTATAAGTGGCTGGTGTTTTTTATATTCCATGCACCATATAGTATATATACTATATGGTGTTTCTTAATAATTATATTAAAATTGATCAGGATAT
>JBAQHL010000075.1:0-2970 GCA_049288295.1 Desulfobaccales bacterium | reverse complement strand
CCCCCTCCCCCAACAAAAAACGCCGCAGCCGCCAGCACCAGCCTGGCCATGACCCCGGCGGCCACATCGTCGATGACCACCTGCAAGCCGCCGCTCCCCCGGCTCAGCCGGCGGATGGGCCAGGGTTTGAGGATATCGAAGGCCCGGAACGCCGCAAAGCCGGCCAAAGCCCAGGTCCAGGTCAGGGACACGCCGGCCAGGGCCACCAGCAGCCCCACCACTTCATCGATGACAATGGCGGGGTGGTCAATTTTGCCCAAAAGATGCTGGGCCGGCCCCGACACCAGGATACTCACCGCCAGAAGGACGGCGAAAGCCAGGGCATACCCCCACGGTCCCGCCTGGGCCAGCAGCCACCACAGGGGGAGCGCCGCCACAGTCCCCCAGGTGCCCGGCGCGTAAGGCAGGCAGCCCACCCCACCCCAGGTGGCCAGGGCCAGGATCGCGCGGTTGACGAAACGGGATTGAGGGGCCGACCCGATCTCCTTTCTTAACGACTCAGCATTAAACGGACTTCAGGCATTTGTCAACCACCAGACTGGGCCAGGGCCGATGAGCCCGAGTGAAAATCGACTCAGACTTCCTTGATTTAACCAGAAAAACATTTGCGGGGACTTGCTTTAGACCCCTCAAAATGGGTATACAATAATACAAGTTCCCATGCTTTCCCATCTCACCATGCATCCAGAGGCCTCCGAGACGGCGGCACCCCCACCCCGCATCATTCCCCGGCCCGAGCATACTCTGTCCCGGAAAGATGTTTCCCTGGAGGCCCTGAAAGTCCTCTACCGTCTTCATCACGCCGGCTACAAAGCCTTTCTGGTGGGGGGCAGCGTCCGTGACCTGCTGCTGGGGAAGCGCCCCCACGACTTCGATTTGGCCACCGACGCCCGCCCGGGGGAGATACGCAAGCTTTTTCGCAACAGCCGCGTTATCGGCCGGCGGTTCAGGCTGGTGCAGGTTTTTTTCCGGGGGGGCAAAATCATCGAGGTCTCCACCTTTCGCTGCCGGTCTGAATTTGATGACAGCCCCGAAGAGACCCTGGCCCGGAACAACACCTACGGCACCCCTGCCGAAGACGCCCAACGCCGGGACCTGACCATAAACGGCCTGTTTTACAACATTGCCGATTTTTCCCTGGTGGACTACGTGGGGGGACTCCAGGATCTGCAGGAAGGCTACATCAGGATCATCGGCGACCCGGGGGTGCGGTTTGTCCGGGACCCGGTGCGCATGATCAGGGCCCTGCGCCATGCGGCCCGCACCGGTTTTGCCATTGACCCCCTGGCCTGGGAGGAAATCCTGGCCAAAGGGAATATCATCCTGGCCTGCCCCCCCGCCCGCCTGCGGGATGAACTCCTCCGGGATTTAAAAAGCGGCGCGGCCCGGCCTTTTATCGACCTGCTGCTGCAAAGCGGCCTGTTTTATTCAGTGTTTCCCGCCTGGCAGGGGCATCTGGGTGAAGAGGGCAAGAAGGAGCTTCTGGATAACATGGAGCGCCTGGACGTTATCTATGGAGCTGAGGTGCCTTTTTCCGAAACCCTCATGTGGACCTTGTTCATAATGCCGTATCTTCATCAAGAGGAGCTCCCTGAGCAGGTGGGGGAACTCCGGGAAGCCCTCCCGGCTCTTATCCGCCAGGCCCTGGGCACCATCGATTTTCCCCGGCAGCGCCTGGAGGAGGTCACCCAGGTATTGGCCCTGGCCGAAGCCATGCGCCCGTATCTCAGGCAACGTCAGCCAATTCCCGGCCGCCTGATCAGGCCGGTGTCCTACCCGGAAGCTTGGCTTCTGAACCAGTTGTGCAGCGTGCCTTTGAGAGAAGTGGTCTCCCTGGTCACCCAGCCGGAACTGCCGGCGCCGCCGCCGCCCCGGCGCCGCCGGCCGCGGCGCCGCAAGCCCAGGGGAGCCTCCCGCCGGCAGGGCAAACCTGAATAAGCCCAAGGAATTATTTTCAGATCTAAGAGACGCCTTCCAGAGTGTGGAAGGTAAGGATCTTGCGCGCCGGCGCATTTCATAGTAATATAACAAGACTTATATGGGAGAGAGCACGTATGTGGACGATCACCAAAACCGGTTATTCGCAGTACCGGTGCCGAATTTTGGTGGTGGATCAGGACGACTGGTGCCGGGAGTTTCTCTCTCAAGTCATCAAGCTCTGGGGTTTCGGGGAATACCACCTGGCCAGCACGGTGGAAGAGGCCAATTCCCTCCTGGACCAGCTATCCTTTGATCTCCTGATTACTGACCTGAACCTGCCACATTATCAGCAGTTGCTTGAGGACATCCGCCAGCGCTTTCCGGGCATGCGCCTCATCGGCATGTTGCATCAGCGCAGTCAGGTCCGCCAGATCATCCATCTCGAGCAGATGGAGATCGTCATCAAACCCCTGAGCCTGGACGAAATGGGGCGCAAGATCCGAGAGGCCATCCTCTCCAAGCAGCGCCACAAAGTCGAGGAAGATTTTCTCCGCTTAAAAAAGGAAGTTTTCCGGTTTTAAATCCTCCCTGGCCCTCCTGCCGGGCCCGTCTGCCTTAAGATTTCTGGAAAAGCTTTACGGAGCCTAATGCCCCGGGCCATTTCCTTTTAAGCCATCTTCCCCCCTTCATTCCTTCACCGCATTGGCGCTCTTGTCGTAATTCATCTGGGGCGGGGCCACCGCCCCCCCTGAAATAATGAAGGTCATAGCCTCATCCATGGTCCAGGTGGTGGAAATGAGCTTTTCCACGGGGACAATTTCCAGATAGCCCGAGGTGGGGTTGGGGGTGGTGGGCACATACACCGCGGCCAGGTTGCGGCCGGTATCGGCATCCACCAGGGTCCGGGTGACAAAACCCACGGTTTTCATCTCCGGCGAGGGAAAATCGATAAGGACCACCCGGTGGACGCCATTGGGCTTGGTCTGGAGCACGGACAGAAATTGTTGCACCGAACTGTAAATGGTGTTCACCAAGGGGATGCGGCTGACC
>JBAQHL010000074.1:0-6736 GCA_049288295.1 Desulfobaccales bacterium | reverse complement strand
GATATTGCCCTTATGGTGAGCGCCTGGGGTTCACCCAGGTTGCTGTCGAACAGGTATTTTTTGTTAGACGCTAGTGCATAACCAGTTTTTCTGTCATCCGGAACGGAGTGCAGGATCTATAACTTATTAAAATCACTAGATTCTTCGCTTCGCTCAGAATGACAAAACACCGAGATCCGGGGTTTTGTAATAGCTTTTTTAGTGCACCTCGCCCCAAAAACAAAGAAGGGCGGGGCATATGGGCCCCGCCCTGAGGCTTTTAAAGATAGGTGAACGTCCGTGCCGAAAAACCTCAATCAATAAAATCCAGCACCTGGTAGCCCTGGTCCTTGAGGTTGGCAATGATGGGTTCGAGGTCGCATTTCTCGATGCGGAAAAAGTAGCAGCGCTGGCCGTTCTTGGTGGGGCCCAGGGCAACGTTAATGATTTTGCCGCCGCTGGCCTGAATAAGGCGGGAGACTTTTTCCAGGGTCTTGGGCCTGGTATCCAGGAGGAGGTCCAGGCGGGAACTGCTGCGCAGCAACCCCAGCATAACAATGAACGCAGACAACAGGTCGTTGACGGTAAGAACCCCCACCAGTTTTTCGCCGTCCAGAACGGGCATGCCCCCGATCTTGTGCTCATGCACCAGCCGGGCCGCTTCCTCCACGCTGGTTTCCGGGGTCACCGAGATGGGGGCCTCCACCATGACGTCCCTCACGGTGATGACCTCCAGCATGGAGGCCAGGAGAACTTCCCTCAAGGTGCGGGCGCTGATCCAGCCCACCATAAAGTCATCCTCGATGACGGGGAGGTGCCGGATCTGGTGCTGCTGCATGAGCTTTAAGGCCTGTCCCACCCGGGTCTCCGGGGCGATGGTGATGGGATCCTTGTTCATGATCTCGCCGACCCGCATCTTACTCCTCCTGTCCGAAAAAGTTCAAAGTTCAAGGTTCAAAGTTCAAAGAAGGCGTAGGGTACGCACTGCGCACCAAGGTGGCGGACAGGCATCCCAGCCCCGCCTGCGTTTTATTTATTAAGGGTTAATGCAGGTTATGAGCAACTGTACTGAATGAAGGCACCTTAAAACAAATACCGCAAAATTTCCAGGGATTTTGTTGGGATGGCTGTTTTAAGGCTAACACCTGATGGAGAATTGATGGGGAGATTGAGTCTGAGGTCTGGCTGAGAGCGAACGGGTTTTCACCCATGGCCCAAACCTCCATTTTTGTTCCCTGTGTCCTGTTTATGCCCCCGGGAAGCCGGCGGCATGCCCATCCGCCAAAGATCATCTGTCATAGGCAAGGCAGCAGGCCGGGCCCCAGCGCAGATTTGGTCTGGCGGCAATATTTTTTTGGTCCTTCATGTCCCCGGCACCTGTCAGGTGACGGAGGGCCACAAGCCCCCCCGAGACTTTCCCGACAGCCCCAGGTCACTGATAATATGGACTAAAGGCGGCTGCCCACGGGATTCCCGGTCCCGCCTCAAGACAGGGTGATCCGGGAAACCGCCATGGCGTCCAGCATATCCTCCAGGACCCGGACTCCCAGGCCCGAGCCGGGAAGGGGCAGCCCCACTCCGCCCCGGCCGAAAGCCACCGGTTCCTGAACCGGGTCCTGGGTAAGGAGATAGGGGGCGAAAGAGCCCTCCACATAAACCAGGTCTCCCTGGGAAAGGGCGAAATGGCGGCCCGCTGCGGCCAGGATGCTGGTTTCTCCCACATGACAACCAAGCTGGCAGCGGATTCCCGCGGCGGCGGCAGCTTTTTTTATACTTATAGCGTTGGTGAGGCCCCCCATTTTCGACAAACGCAGATTAAACAGGCGGCAGGCCTGCAGTTGGATGAGTCTGTGGGCGTCCTCCAGGCTGCACACCGATTCGTCCGCCATAATGGGGATGTCCACCGCCTCCTGCACCTGGCGCAGCCCCTCGAAATCGTCCTTGGCCACCGGCTGCTCTACGGCGCTCACCCGGAAAGGAGCCATGTCCCGGATACGGAGGATGGCTTCGGCCGCAGTCCAGGCGCCGTTGGCATCCACCCGCAAGTCAACTGCTTCTCCCAGCGTGCTGCGGGCTTGTGCCAGGGTATCCAGGTCGTTGTCCTCCCCCACCTTGAGTTTGACTGCAGGCATGCCCTGCATCTTTACGAGCTCCAGGAATTGGGCAAGCTGAGGTCCGGCGGTCAGGGGCAGCACGGCACTGTAGGTGACGCGCTCCACCACCCGGGAGCCTAAAAGGTTGGTGAGCGGCTGGGCGAAGGTGTGACCGGCCGCGTCCAAAAGGGCCGTTTCCAGAGCGCAGAAGGCCCCCGGTGAGGGCTGGGACGGACATTCTTCCTGAAGCAGGCCCAAGGAGGCAAGGAGGGTGGCCGGTGATATGGACGGCAGCCCTAAAACCGCAGGACCAAGGTTCTCTTTGAGGAAATCCAGGCTTTCCTTAAGGGATTCCCCGGTGACAAAATCCCTGGGAATGCCCTCCCCAAAACCGCGGCTGCCCTGATCGGTAGTGAGCCCCACCACCACATTTTCTGAACCGGTATGGGTAGCCAGTTTGTGCTTAAACGGGTACCGGAACTTGCAGTTCAGGTGCCAGATGTCCATTTTCTTGATAATCATCGACGGCCTCAGGGGTTAGGTCGAGCATCTGCCCGAATTTTTTCCATTGATACCAGTGAGCGGGGGAGGCCTGAATAGAGGCTTCCAGGACCCCTAAGCAGGCCTTGCCCACGGCCTGGCCTGCCGAGTTCTCGGTGAGCACCGGCGTGAGGTTGAGGGTGTAGCGCTTCCTGCCGTTTCTTTGCATGAAAGCGGTGACCACCGGAGCACCGGAGCGCTTTTGCAAAATATCCAGGGTCCGGTCGCCTGTCAAGGGACTGTTCAAAAAGGTAAGACTGTTTTCCGGAGAGGGACGCCACTCGTCGAATTCATCGCACTCGGTGATGAGGATGCGACCGCTTTTCAAGGCCTTGACTGCCATCAGAAAAACATTGCCTTCCTCAGAATCCAGCAACTGCAGACCCACCGCTTCAGCCCGTTCCTGGAGGGATTGCCGCAAACGGTTGGTCTGGAAGCGGCAGATCATGGTGGCCGGGTAGCCCCGCACCGACAGGGCCCCGGGCAGGAATTCCACTGCGCCGTAATGACCGGTAACCAGAATAATGCCCCGGCCCTGGGCCAAAACCTCTTCGAGTTCCTGTTTGCCGTTCAGATTGATGCGGTGTCTCAGAAATTTCAGAAGTCTGGGGAAATTGGAGTAGGCAACAAAGAGTTTTTCGTGATAATGGTCAGTTATCCCTTTAAAGGCCTGCTTTATGAGGATTGCTAGGGAGTGGGGTTCCAGGTCGGCGCCAAAGATATGTCTGATGGTGGCCCGGATTAATGCCTTTTCCCGGGCTTTGAAAAAATAATACAGTTTACCGATCTGGGAGAGATACCAGCGGGAGGCCCAGAAAGGTAGGAACTTGAACAAAAAGACGTTGACGCGGGCCTGGCAGAACTTGCTCAGATTAAGAGAGAATTTCCACGGGAATCGAATGCCTGACATCATGATTTCAATCTCCTTTCATTAAGTTCTCGGTATTTTTGGGTGTAATTTTAATCTGAACTCTGCGGGGGCATAAGTCCCGCTCAGACGCTGGGGGGAAAATGGACAGGGACCGTTTCCCTTGCCTGAATTGCGGCAAGGAAGGTGAGAAGTTCAATTGCCTCTCAGGAAAACCCTGGCTCTTATGACTTATAATTTATTAGCTTATAGGTAAAGACCTGACCTTTGTCAATAAAAACCCTGACAAACGAGAGAAAAAAACCTGACCAGGGTCATACATTTTACTAGTTGTAATCCTTAGGAAAGTGGATTCTTTTGTTTTTCACTCCCTGGAAAAGGGAGGCAGGCTGATGGTGGGGGAGGCGATTTTGCTGAAAATCTGGTCTATCTCTTGCAATCAGAAGGAGGAGCAAGGGTTAGAAAAGACTTTTTCCCCAGGATATGATAAACTTACATATATTGATCTCTAAAAATCATAAACGTCGGCAGTTGAACATATATGTCCGGAAAAAACCCCTGTTTTCTCAGGGAAGCCCCTGGAAGCCGGTGAAAAAAACCCTGGTCGGATGATATGGCGGTTTCAGGGTGACTATAGGGCTTGATGAGTTAAGTAAAGACCCGCACGGTATAGTGCCGGTATAGGGAAAATCTCCAGCAAGCGCGCTTATGGAAAAGCACCACAGTTGCGTCAACACCAGGGCCATTCTAGAATATTTCCAGGAAGAGGCCCCCCGGGAATTGCCCAGGCTTTTAGAGGGACTGGGGCCGGAAATCGAACAACTGGCTGACCCCCTGGAGTTCCTGATGGAGATCAACAATTGGGTCTCCAGCGATGTGGTCATCAAACTCTTCGAGAATGCCCGGCATATTTCCGGCGATGACGAGATCGCCTTCAAGATCGGCTTTGACTCTGCCGCCCGCAAAAAACTCGGATACATCCAGCGCATCATTCTCTTTGCCTACCGCAATCCCAAGCGCACCCTGAGGCGGGTGCAAAAGATCAACGACAGATTCAACCGCAACAAGAGCGTCCATCTGGTGGAAACAACCCGGGACCGCGCCGTGGTGCGCCTTGAATGGTTTCAGGAAATCCCGGCCACAAAGGATTTTTGTCTGTTCAACAAAGGCATCTACACCGGCATACCCACTATCTGGAACCTGCCGCCGGCCATTCTGGATGAGACCAAGTGCTTTTTCAAGGGCGATGACTGCTGCGAGTACCACCTCAAGTGGGCCAAACGGTATTCCCTGAAGGACATTATCCTTAATCTCTTCGTTCCCTGGCGGGCTTTAAACTACACCATCGAGGAGCTGGAAAAGGATAAAGAACTGCTCAAGAAGAAGTTCAATGAAGTTCATATTCTCAACATGGAACTTCGGGAAAAGCTGGCCGAGCGTCTGCAGTTACAAGGGTCCCTGCAGGAGAGCGAGGCCCGCTTCCGCAATCTTCTGGAATTTATCCCGGGAGTGGCCGTGCAGGGTTACGCCGGCGACGGCACGGTGCGTTATTGGAACAGGGCCAGCGAGGAACTTTACGGTTATCGCGCCGTGGAGGCGGTGGGGAAAAATCTTGCTGAACTGACCATTCCTCCGGAGTACAGAGGCCAGTTTTACAAGGGCCTCGACTTGGGAAGCCAGGCCACCCGCTCCGGTGAGTTTATGCCTTCGGGTGAGACTACTCTCGTTACGAAAGATGGGGCCCAGGTTCCCGTTTACTCCATACACACGGTGGTTTGCCTGGAAGGCAGCGAACCCGTTATGTTCTGTATCGACGTTGATCTCAGGGAACGTAAACGGGTGGAGGAGGAACTCAAGAGGTATCGGGATCACCTGGAGAAGCTCGTGGAGGAACGCACTGCCGAACTCACCATGGTGAATATCCAGCTCCAGGAGGAAATCCAGGAGCGTTTGCGCACCGAAAACGCCCTGAGGGAGAGTGAGGTGCGCTTCCGGACCGTGTTTGAGGGCGCTCCCGTGGGTATTGGCCTGGTGAGCATGAATTGGGAATTCATCGATGTTAACCTGGCCTTCATAGGAATGCTGGGATTCAGCCTGGAAGAGTTGCGGGAGATGGGTTTGGCCAGCATACTGCACCCCGAAGAAATGGTCTCAATCAAGATGAATTTTCTGGAGATAAAGCGGGGGGAGCGGGATTTTTACCAGAGGGAGGGGCGTTACCGGCGAAAAGACGGCGACTGGATGTGGGGGCATTTAAATGTTTCCACCATTCGGGATGAATCCGGCAAGCCCCTGTTCGCAGTGGGCATGCTGGTGGACATTACCCAGGAAAAGGCCGTCCAGGCGGAGATCAGCGCCTATCAGGAGCGCCTCCGGGCCCTGGCCTCCGAGCTCTCTCTTACCGAAGAACGGGAACGCCGCCTCCTGGCTGCGGACCTCCACGACCATATCGGACAGATCCTGGCCCTGGCCCAAATCAAGCTGGGGGCCTTGCATCAAGGGGCCGCTTCCCCGGAGACCCAGGCTTCGGTCTCAGAAGTTCGGGATTATATCGGTCAGGCCATTCGCTACACCCGGTCCCTGACCTATGAATTGGGTCTGCCCATCCTCTATGACCTGGGTTTGGAGGCCGCCCTGGAGTGGTTGGCCGATCAGGTTCAGGAACAACATGGTCTGACAGTCCAGGTGCACCGGGACCAGCAAGCCAAGCCCCTGGGAGAAGCGGCCAGCGTCCTGGTCTTCCGGGTGGTGCGGGAACTCCTCACCAACGTTATCAAGCATGCCCAGGCCAGCAAGGTGGATATTGCCATTGCCAAGCAGGGTCCCTTTCTTCACATCCAGGTCATGGACGACGGGGTGGGGTTCGAGGCCGCCGAAAATGAAGCCCAATCAGGCAAGTTCACCGGCTACGGCCTTTTCAGCATCAAAGAGCGCCTGACCTCACTGGGAGGACTGGTTAAGATCAGCTCTCAGCCGGGCCACGGCACCCGGGTGTTCATCACCGTTCCCCTGGAGCAACAGCTATCGCTGATGAATTAACCCTCTTTTCCTGTCTTGAAAAGTTCCTCAGGGGTGGCATAGGCTTTCCAGCCTGTGCGGATAATCGAGGCGGGCACGGAGGCCCGCCCTTGCTGCTTTTTGGGAATGTTTTCTTCCACGGCGCCTTAGTGCTTTTGGGTAGGGGGCTAATACCTCTTTCCTAATGACCTGCAACAAACCTGTAGGGGCGGACCCGCGTGTCCGCCCGTCATCTGGG
>JBAQHL010000073.1:0-9727 GCA_049288295.1 Desulfobaccales bacterium | reverse complement strand
GTGTGAGCTTTGTGTCGGCCAGCCATCTCTTGAACCCGGGGGGGGCCGGTCTGGTTTCCTACCGGGTAAACAAAACTCCTAAAGAAAGCGGTGTCCGGATAAACGACCTCTTTTTTCCGGGCTATCCCCTCTCCAAGGGACCCGAGGGGCAATACGGTGCGTTCATCTCCATCCCCCTGGACGCCTCGGGTTCGCTGCAGGCCGAGATCATCGCCCGGGCCGGGACTGGGAACGAGGCCAAGCAAAGCATCTCCTTACGCGTTAATCCCAAACGCTGGCGTCACGACAAAATGAAACTGTCGGACAACTTTGTAAGCCAGGTGAACGATAAATTTCCTGAGATGCGCCAGGGCGACCCCCTGCAAACCTTTCTGGCCATCAATCAGAAAATGCGCCTGGCCAATCACGAGCGAGTGCGCCAGGCCTGTGCCGTCAGCCAGCCCCAACCCCTGTGGACCGGAGCTTTCCAGCGCTTCCCGGGGGGAACCATGGCCCGTTTTGGAGACAAACGCAGCTATATATTGCAAAACCGGACCGTGGATGAGCAGGTTCACCTGGGAGAGGACCTGGCTTCCGTGGTGAACGCCCCGGTGCCCGCGGCCAATAACGGCGTGGTGGTCATGGCGGAACCCCTGGGCATTTACGGCAATACGGTGATGCTGGACCACGGCATGGGTATCTTTTCCATGTACAGTCATCTGAGCAGGCTGGACGTCAAGACCGGGGAACGGGTGGAGAAAGGCAAAGCTGTGGGCCTTACCGGGACTACCGGTCTGGCCCTGGGAGATCACCTGCACTATTCGGTGCTAGTCCACGGTGAATTTGTGAACCCGGTGGAGTGGTGGGATGCCCACTGGTTCAAGGACCAGGTGGAAAAAGTCTGGGCCCAGACCGCCGCTTCTGAAGGTGAAAAAAATCAGGCGGCCACTCCTCAGACTGCCTCCCCCCAAGCCCCGGCGGGCAAAGGCAAAAAAAGGCAGCGCTAACCATGGCGGGGGGAAAAATCATGATTGTGGCCATCAATGCGGAAAATCCGCAAAAACGCCTGATCGGCCAGGTGGTGGAAGTCTTAACCTCTGGCGGCCTCATCGGCTACCCCACGGATACCGGCTACGCCCTAGGTTGCGACCTCTACAATTTGAAGGGCATCAGCAAGCTTTATCAAATTAAGCGGCGGCCCCTGTCCAAGCCCTTCAGTTTCATCTGCGCCAACCTGAAAAACATCAGCGAGTACGCCCAGGTAGGGAACTACGCCTATAAAACCATGAAACGCCTGTTGCCCGGCCACTATACTTTTATCCTGGAGGCTTCCCGCCAGGTGCCCAAGATTTTGCAAACCAGGCGGCACACCGTGGGCATCCGGGTGCCAGACCATCCCATTTGCCTCGACCTGGTGGAAACGCTGGGGCACCCCATCATCTCCACCGGGGCCAACCTGCCGGAGCAGCCGCCGGAAAGCGATCCCTTTGAGATTGCCGAAAAGTTCAAGGCCCATCTTTCTTTGGTTATCGACGCCGGCATTATCCTGCCGGCCCCGTCCAGCATTATTTCCCTGATTGATGACGTGCCCGAGGTCATCCGGGAGGGCGCCGGGGACCTGAGTTCGTTTTAGTTTAATAACTGGGAACCCCTCGAACCCCCCTTTTTTAAGGGGGGCAGGGGGGATTTGACCCAGTTCGAAGTTAGCCGCTTTTCTGAAGTTGCCCAGCCAACCTGAAAAATCTCCCATCAGCCCGCTATCCCCTTAAAATATGAGTTTTGGGCCACAATTCCTCCGGACCAGGCCAATCTTGACAAAGGAAGGAATCATTCTTACTTAATACATTAATTCACAAAAAGACCTTTTTGACTAAACAAGAGGGAAAGAATTAATATTTTAATATCGTTGACAAAATTACTTTATCCCTCGCCAATCTCAGGAGTGAGCGATGAAAAAGGTTTTACTTGACCTCCTTATCTGTCCTCGCTGTCTCCCCGAAGAACTTTCGCTTCAGGAAGCTATTACGAAGGCGGATAATGAAGATATTATGGAAGGCTCCCTCACGTGCCCGAAGTGCGAGGCCGTGTATCCGATTCAGCAGGGCCTGGCGTTTTTAGACCCCGAGCACCGGGAGGCCTCGGCGGCCAACCGCTATGAAAGCCTACCGGTGCTGTCCTCCTATCTCTGGAGCCATTATGGTGATTTGCTCCAGGACGACATGGCCACCGACGCCTACCGCCGCTGGGCGGAGTTAATGGCTTCCCACGCCGGCGCCTGCCTTGACACCGGTTCGGCTGTGGGCCGCTTTTCCTTTGAAATGGCCAACAAATTCGATTTTGTGGTGGGGGTGGACAACTCCGTGTCCTTTATCCGCACCTCCCGGGAGTTGATGAAGCATCGGCAAACCCGCCTGGCTCTCCCTGAGGAAGGGGTGCTGACCCGGGAAGCGGTTCTCACCTTTCCGGAGGATTGGCGCACCGACAATACCGAGTTCATCGTAGGGGACGCCCAGGCGCTGCCCTTTCGATCCGGCTCGTTTTCCGGGGTTTCCTCCCTTAACATGGTGGACAAGGTCCCCAAGCCCTCTGTCCATCTGGCGGAAATCAACCGCGTCGCCCTCCCCCGAGAGGCCCAGATGCTCTTTTCGGATCCATTCTCCTGGTCCACAGAGGTGGCCCTGGTGGAGGACTGGCTGGGCGGCAAGCAAAACGGCCATTTTTCCGGCAGCGGCCAGGACAATATCATCGCTCTCCTTGAAGGGAAAATCGGCGGTCTGTCCCCCCTCTGGAAGGTCAAGGCGGAGGGGCACATCTGGTGGAAGATTCGCACCCACCGCAATCATTTCGAATTGATTCGCAGCTGCTTTATTGCCGCCAGCCGGTAGCCCGGTTGGGCCTGCCGGCAGATCCAGGAATGAAGGTATATCCCCATGAAACACCACACGGTTTGCCGCTTGTGCTCCGCCTGCTGTCCGGTAGTTGTGGACATTGAGGACGGGAAGCTCAGGGGCGCGGAGCGCAAATCTTTTTTACCGCCGGAAAAACGGTTGATCTGCCCCAAGCTCAGGGCCGCGGCGGAAATCGTTTACGCCCCGGATCGGGTCCTGACCCCCCTCATCAGAAAAAAAGGCGCCCCAGGTGGGGAGTTCCGGGAAGCCTCCTGGGATGAGGCCCTGGACCTGGTGGCCCAAAAATTTCAGTATTTCAAAGAAACCCACGGCCCCGAATCCGTGGCCTGGCTACGGGGCATGGCCGCCGATTGGGGGGCGCCCTGGGATTATGCCAACCGTCTCATGAATCTCTTCGGCTCCCCCAACACCATCGGCAACGGCTCGGTCTGCCACGTGGCCCGGGACATGGCCCATGTTTATACTTACGGGGCCATGACTTTGCCTCTGCCCAAGACCTCCCGCTGCATCATCATCTGGGGGAAAAATGACCGGAACACTGCGCCCGCGGCGGCCGAGGCCATTTTTCACGCCCGGGAGCAGGGCGCCAAGCTCATTGTCATCGACCCGGTCAAAACCCAGTTTGCCGCCATGGCCGATATCTGGCTGCAAATCAAGCCGGGGCACGACGGCCAGTTGGCCATGGCCATGATCCATGAAATCATTGCCAACGATCTTTATGACGCCGACTTTGTTCAGAGTTACTGCCTGGGGTTTGAGGAGTTCCAGGCGGCGGCCGCACCCTACACCCCCGAAGTGGTGGGGCCCCGCCTCTGGCTGGACCCGGCCGCCATCCGGGAGGCGGCCCGCCTGTATGCCGTCACCAAGCCGGCCTGCATCATTGACGGCAACGGCATTGACATGCAGGTGCAGGTTTTTCAGATCACCCGGGCGGTGGCCATGCTCCGGGCCTTAACCGGCAACCTGGATAAAGACGGCGGCGATTTCATCCCCCAGCCCGTGCCCATAAGGAATCTGCAGAGCAAAGACCGGCTGCCCGCCGGGGTGGAGCCTGTCACCCGGGACTATCCCCTGTTCAACACCTTTCATGAAACCTGGGGCCTCCATGCCCAGTCATCCCTGGTGGATGCCATCCTGGAGGAAAAACCTTACCCGGTGCGCCTGCTGGTGGTCCAGTCCGGTAATCCGGCGGTGACCATGACCGATGCCGGGCGCGTGGCTAAGGCCCTGGACAAGCTGGACTTCCTGGTGGTCATCGATCTTTTTCTGAACCAAACCGCCAGGCATGCCGACGTTATTTTGCCGGCCAGCGGTTGTTTCGAGAAAACCCAGCTGAACCGGGCCTCCATCCGCAACAGTCTGGTGGTCCTGCAAAACCGGGTGATTGACTGCCTGGGTGACAGCCGCCCGGATTGGCAAATCATCTTCGATCTGGGCAGAAGGCTGGGGTTTGAGGCGGAGTTCCCCTGGCAAACCGTGGAAGAGGCCATCGACTATCAATTGGCGCCTTCGGGGCTCACCGTGGCCAAGCTGCGGGAAAACCCGGACGGACTGCTGGCCGCGCCCCTAAAGTTTGAAAAATACCGCACCCAGGGCTTTGCCACACCCTCGGGGAAAGTGGAGTTTTTTTCCGAGAGGCTGGCTCAGGACGGCAAAATGCCGGTGCCCTTCCAGGACGGCGACACCGGCAACCCCATCAGCTTTGCGGACAGCCTGGGGGAGGAGGCCTTGATCGGCATCAGCGGCGAGCGCACCAACCGCTACACCCACACCCAGTTTCACACCATCCCATTTTTGATCAGGGGCGAAAAGGAGGGGTTTGTGGACATCCACCCGGAGGATGCCCGCCGCCGCCAGATTCAGGGGGGCCAATGGCTGACCCTGTCCACACCCCGGGGCCAGGTTCGCATGAAGGCCAGGATATCGGAGGTGATCCACCCGGGGGTGGTGCGCCTGGCCTGGGGTTGGGGGGAGGTCTCTCCGGAAGCCAACGTCAACAACCTGACTGACGACGACCGGCGGGACCCGGTCACCGGCACCCCCTCCAACCGCAGCTTCATGTGCCGCCTGGAAGGCGACTGAGGTGGGGCATGGGGCGGAAGGGGACAGGCAAGAAGCGATAGGCTAAGCAGTAAGCAATAAGCTTTAGGCTTTAAGCTTTTTTTCTTACACCAGGCAGGTTGAGACCTCGGGGAAAAGCAACGCTGTCATCCTGAGCCAAGCAAAGGTTCTTATATTTTCAAACTCAAAGGTTGATGAGATTCTTCGGTCGCTACGCTTCCTCAGAATGACAGGGGGGGGACATTTTCAGACGTCTCAGGTAGGTAGCAGTTGCTCATGGGCTTATGGGGCTCAAACGTAATACCAAGTTCCCATCAAACAAGTAATTTTTTGTGGGGGTACGGCTTGCCGTGCCCAAACGCAGGCTGAAGCCTGCGGCTACATTAAATTACCTCGATAACCGCAACCAGATATTAAGCATGAAAAATCGGTAGGGCGGGCCTCCGTGCCCGCCTCGATTATCCACCCAAAGCTATAAGGATTAATGTAGGGTGCGTTTCACGCACCAATTTTGGCGCGTAAGACGCGCCCTACGAGAAATATTTTCGCAACAGCCCCTCATGGGCCTCCGGCCCACCCGTAAAGCATGAAAAGCCGGTAGCGGGCGTCCCCGCCCGCCATCCTGCTGCGCAGTGCGCACCCTACACCTTCTTGGGCTCTCTCTACATGAAAAGACTTGGTGGCACAGGTTTTCAACCTGTGCCTGGATCGGCTGGAACCCCGTCCTGCCGTTCCTCCCCACCTCTCTCCGGGAGCACAGGCATCTTGCCTGTGCCACAGGCGGGACGCCTGTGCTCCCGACATACGGGTTTGCGTTTTGCCGACGATTCTCCTGGATGATCGCCCACACCGGTTACGGGAGAGATTTTTGAACCATTTTGTGGTATAGGCTAAGAAATAAACGGAATTCTAAGATATTGCATCTCATGAACCACTTAAGTCCCCGGAAAAACCAGCATCTTTAGAGGAGAGGTTACCATGTCCGACACCTACGGGCCTTTGCTCATCGGCAGGGGAAAAGTTGACATCGGCATCCTGCCCAAGATGGCCAACCGGCATGGTCTTGTGGCCGGGGCCACCGGCACGGGCAAAACCGTGACCTTGAGGGTTCTGGCCGAGCACTTCAGCAGCATCGGGGTGCCCACCTTCATGGCGGACGTCAAGGGGGACCTCTCCGGCCTCTGCCTGCCGGGGGGCGACAAGCCCAAGGTGGCTGAGCGGGTGGAGGATCTCAATCTCAAGGATTTCAAATACCGGGGCTTTCCCGTGGTCTTCTGGGACGTGGAGGGGACCCAGGGCCACCCGGTGCGCACCACCATTTCCGAAATGGGGCCCCTGCTTTTGGGAAGGCTTCTCAACCTCAACGACACCCAGAGCGGGGTTCTGAGCATCATCTTCAAGATTGCCGACGACAACGGCCTTCTGCTCCTGGACCTGAAAGATTTGAGGTCAATAGTCCAGTTCGCCGCGGACAACGCCGAGCGCTTCCGCACGGAATACGGCAATATCTCCAGCGCTAGCGCCGGGGCCATTCAACGGAGTCTTTTGGCCCTGGAACAGCAGGGCGCCGACAAACTTTTCGGCGAGCCCTCCCTGAACCTGGATGACCTGCTCCAGACCTCGGTCACCGGGGAGGGCGTGGTCAACATCCTGGTGGCGGACGACCTGATCCAGGCCCCCAGCCGCTACGCCACCTTTTTGTTGTGGCTGCTCTCGGATCTTTTTGAAAGGCTTCCGGAAGTGGGGGACCCCCCCAAACCCAGGCTGATCTTCTTCTTCGATGAGGCCCACCTGCTTTTCGAGGACGCGCCCAAGGCCCTGGTGGAAAAAATCGAGCAGGTGGTGCGCCTTATCCGCTCCAAGGGGGTGGGGGTGTATTTTGTCACTCAAAACCCCCTGGACTTGCCGGACCGGGTCCTGGGACAATTGGGCAACCGGGTGCAGCACGCGCTCCGGGCCTTTTCGCCCCGGGACCAGAAAACGGTGAAGGCTGCAGCCGAGACCTTCCGGGCCAACCCCAAAGTGAACGCGGTCCAGGCCATCACCGAACTGGGGGTGGGGGAGGCCCTGGTTTCCGTCCTGGATGAGAAAGGCATCCCCACCAAGGTGGAGCGGGCCTGGATCCTGCCGCCCCAAAGCCGCTTGACCCCTTTGACGCCTGAGGAACGGCAACAGGTGATCAAATCCTCGGTGCTTTTCGGGGCTTACGAGAAGACCATTGACCGGGAATCGGCTTATGAGATGCTCAGGGCCAAGACCGAAGCGATAAGGGCGGAGGACGCGGCCCGGGAAGCGGAGGAGGCCAGGCGGAAGGCGGAGAAGAGCCGGCCGCCCACTCCTTCCGAGCAGGCCGGCAAGATCTTGGTGGACATGGGCAAGAGCGCGGCCCGCTCCGCGGGCACCCAGATCGGCCGCCAAATCCTTCGGGGGATTTTTGGGACCCTTTTCGGCAGCAAAAAATGAGGGAGGCGTTGAGGGGAGGCGGTGATTTTCCCCGGGTAGGCGACTGGCCAGCCTCTCATGGTCAAAGCGGCGTCCGGGGAGAAAAAGCGGACCAGTACTTAGTTACAGAAATTAGAGCTACACCAATCGGGATCAATAATTCCCCCCTTTTCTAAAGGGGGGTTAGGGGGGATTATGAATAAGCTCTTGATAATCCCCCTAAATCCCTCTTTAAGAAAGGGGGACTTCGGCTTTGCTTGGGCAGGAAATCTTGCGGTTAGATTTGCGCTGACTTACGCAACTAAGTACTATTCCCGGGCAGCTCAGGAAAGGCTGACGATGGCCGCCAATTTTTCCACCCAGCCGGTGGTGGGCAGGACGTGTTCCGGGGCCCCCACCCCCCCTTGCAGGGCCAGGGGCGAGGCTGCCACCAGGGAGAGGGAAAAATCCTCTTCAATGCGGTACAGGTGGGCATGACGCCAGATCAAGATGAAATACTGACTCAGGCTGTCTGCCATCACCAACGGTTTTTCCCCCGACTTCGGGCAGACCAGGGCAAAACGCTCCTTCCCCCTGGGGTCGGTAAAGATGCCCCCGGCTACGAAGAATTGGCCCATGACAGTTCTCCTTGGTGGGTCGGGCCCACACCCTCAGGTGATGGTGCTGATCACTTGATGGTGGCCGGGGAAGTTCACCGCTAAAGACCAGAAGCTAACGAAGAGATTGATGCCCAGGAGGATGGTGATGATCCGGTCGAGAAGGTGAGGTTTCATGGCGAGCCCCTTTTTTGGTCTGACCTCATATATAACAAGAGGCGTGCCATTATATATCTTATTGATATTATTTCATTTATTGCATAATAAGAGGAAAATTGTTCAGAAATATAAACATCGTGTTAATGAAATCGAACAAAATTTGTGGACATAATTATTGGAAGGATTTGGTATTTCAGGAAATAATTTTCTTTAAGCTCAAGAAAAAAATCTTGGGAAATAAGAATGTTCTTGCGAAACATGAGGAAAGATTTTCCTGATTTTTCAAACGGTTTTGGATGTAATCCTTTCATATTATTACCTGTTTTCTGGTTCACGCCTCTCCTGCTGACCTTGCCCGGTTTCACGAATTTCCTGGTATAAATCTTGCCCCTTAGCTGCAAGGGAACTTGGCGCCCAGGCCTGGGAAAACGCCGGCGGCCGGTCTTTCCCAATTTTCTCTGGCGAAGCTGGGCCCAGCCGGAAAAAGGTCAGGAGGAAAACCATGGCTTTGTGGAAAAAAGTGCTGGTCTTGATAATTATGCTCGGGTTGGGGCTGCCGGTCCCGGCTTCGGCCCTTTCCTATCTCAACACCGAAGGGTTGACCATCAAACCCTTGCTCACCACGGTGGATGCTCCGGCCAATCATGTGGTGGCGTCTGGCGGTTCCTACGACGGGGTGGCCAAGGTACTCGTCCAATTTCCCGGCAGTACATCATCCTATGCCGCGGGCTCAGGGTCATTGTTGCAGGCAGGGGGAAAGCAGTATCTTCTGACCGCCGCGCACTTGATGGTGTCAAACACAATCCTCGCTTATTTCCCGGGAAAATCCACTCCCTACACTGGCGTCAGTTATGTAGTCCACCCCAACTGGACAGGCGACCCGAAAACCGGCATTGATTTGGCCCTGATCAAGTTTAACGCCCCGGTAGACGCGCCGGCCTATGATTTTTTGCGGGAAGAAATCTCTGCTTCGGCTACGGCTGACCTGGCAGGCTATGGCAGATCGGGCACGGGACTGACAGGGGACACCGTGGATTCCGGCACCCTGCGCCAGGGGCAGAACACCTTTGCGGAGGCCTTTTGGAGTTCTGTCGGCAATCCGTATGCTTATGACTTCGATGATGGCAGCGACAGCTGGAATACCATTGCCAAATTGCTTGGAAAGACAAATGATTTTTCTGGCACCACCAGTGATCTTGGGGTGAAGAACGATGCCGATGTCTTGACCGAGGTCATGACCGCGCCGGGAGATTCAGGGGGGCCCACCTTTATCGGCGGGAAGATTGCCGGGGTCCATTCTTTCGGGGCAACCTTCGGACTGCCTTATGATTCTGACAACGCTCCCCTACCCAACAGCACCTTCGGGGAGTTGGGAGGGGACGTCCGGGTGGCGCCGATG
Source organism: Desulfobaccales bacterium (assembly GCA_049288295.1). GTDB lineage: Bacteria > Desulfobacterota > Desulfobaccia > Desulfobaccales > 0-14-0-80-60-11 > JBGSLA01. The sequence goes on along the minus strand of JBAQHL010000073.1, from coordinate 182 downwards.
GCCGACTGGATCGACCAAAACGTCACAGCCGTGCCGGTGCCCGGCAGCGCCTGCCTGCTGCTGACCGGACTGTTGGGCTTGCTCTTCTTGGGGAGGCGGCCCCGTTCCGGCTAAATCCTCATGGCCAACTTTGGGCGCCTCTGAAGGTGAAAAGCTGTTGTCAGAGCGACGCAGGCATCACG
>JBAQHL010000072.1:0-2987 GCA_049288295.1 Desulfobaccales bacterium | reverse complement strand
ACCGCCTTGACCGGGTGGATGAATTGCCCCCCCGCAGTCTTAATCAGGTCGGTGCCGGCTTTGCGCACCTGCAAGGCACACTTGGCCAGCTCCTCCTGCTCCGGCTCGGGGAGCTGCTCGCCCGCGGCCTGAAAAAGGCTCGATGCGCCCAGCCGGTCGGGCATGGTAAACAGAAACAGGGAGGTGGCCTGGTTCTGGATCATCTGGCCCAGGAGCAGGAGCTCCCGGACTTTAAGGGCCAGGGGCGGGGGGCTGACGCCAAAGGCATCTTCCAGGGCCTCCACCGCGGCGACATGATGGGCGGTGGAGCACACCCCGCAGATGCGCGGCACGATAACCACCATCTGCTCGGCAGGCACCCCCTTAACAAAATGCTCAAACCCGCGCACCTCTGAGGCTTGAAAGTGCGCCGACTTGACCTGGCCGTCCTCCACCTCAATGGACACCTGGGCATGCCCTTCGATGCGGCTTAAGGGAAAAATGAGGGTTGGCATATCACAGGACCTTTTCTTTCGGCCGGGGCGGACGCTGGCTGGTGGCGTAATCAGAAAACTGGAAGAGAAACATGGCCATCTGCGGGGACAGCAATCCCGCTTTCACCTCTTCGGAGGGGATGTCGGTCATGGTGGCGAAGACGTTCTGGATGCTCTCCAGCCAGGCGCTGGATTCTTTTTCAATAAAGTTGTCCGAAGGACCCCGGCAGCCCACGCAGGGGTGGCCCGCCCGGGGACAGGGAGCCCCGCAGCCGTTCCTGGTCGAGGAGCCGACGCACAGGAATCCCTGGTTGATGAGGCAGAGTTCCGGAGCCACTTTGCCCAGTTGAAAGCCCACCAGGTGCTCGGGACGCTGGCTTTTATCCTTTTTGCGGCGGCATTCCAGGCAGACGATGCGGTTACTTTTAATGCCGCCCGGGTCTTCCAGGGCGGCAACAAATAATTCCGGCGTGGGCGGGCAGCCGGGCAGGTAATAGTCCACCTCCACAAAATCATCAATGGGGTGACAGCGGGGCAGGAGATGCGGCACGAAGAAGCGCTCTTCCTTGGCCAGAAACAGATCCCGGACCTCGTCCCGGTCCCCTAGGGAAGCCACCCCCCCGGCAATGGCGCAGGTGCCCACGGCGATCACCTGGTGCGCCTTTTTCACCGACCGCCGCAGGTTGTAGACGTCCTTGTCCACCCGGACTCCGCCGCTCACCAGAAGGGTGTGCACCTCGGGGACGTCATGGGAGGAGATGACCAGGGGCATGTAAACCAGATGGGACGAAGCATCCAATGTGTCGGCGTTCAGGAGTGACACCTCGCAGCCGGCGCATCCGGAAAGCTGCAGCACCGCGAAGTTATCCATATGGGCTCACTTCCCCAGATAGGTCTGTAAAACGTACATGTAATTGAGCCGCTGAAAAAACTGGGGGTTGGGGCAATGAAGGATATTCATGCTCCCCTTCATCTGCGTAAGCGACTCGTAGCCCCGCCTTTCCATCCACTCCCGGAACTCCCGTAGCAGGTCGGTGAGGTATTCGTAGCCATGCTCCAGTACCGCAGAGAACATCTGGACCACGCTGGCCCCCGCCATGACCGCCTTGATGGCGTCCTGCGCGGTGTGCACCCCGCCGGTGGCCGCCAGGGTGCATTTGAGAAACCCTGAAAGGATAGCCAGCCAGCGCAGTCTGAGGAGGAGGTCTCGAGAACTGGAGGGGGACAATTGCGATTCCACTTCCAAGTTATTTATATCAATGTCCGGCTCATAGAACAAATGGAAGATGACCATGCCATCGGCGCCGGCGGCCTCCAGGCGGCGGGCGAAATGGGGCAGGGAGGTATAAAAGGGGGAGAGCTTCACACACAAAGGGAGCTTCACCGTGGCCCGCACTTCCCGGACAATCTCTTCCCCCCGACGTTCAATGCTTTCGGCGGTCTGTTCGGGGTTCGAGGGCACGTAATACAGGTCCAGTTCCAGGGCGTCGGCGCCGGCTTGCTCAATTCGAGCCTTACTGTCACCAGGCCCACCTTCTCATCCCGGGCCGTGAGAAATTCCACGGTCTCCCGCACTGTCTGGGCGCCGGAGCCCATCAGGATAATGATCCTCTCCGCCTCGGGGTGTCCGAAGTAATCGAATAACCGGTAGCGGCGGCCGGTGCGTTCGGCAAACCGGTCCATGGCTCTTTGAACTATTTGGGGGCATTCCAGGTAAAACCTGTTGCAGGTTTCCCGACTCTGGAAGAAGGTGTCCGGGTTTTCCGCCGTGCCCCGGAGCACCGGCCGCTCCGGGGTCAGGGCCCGGGCCCGGTGCGCCTTGACCATCTCCTGGTCGATCATGAAACTCAAGTCGCCATCGGAAAGAAATTCGATTTTGGCCACTTCATGCGAAGTGCGGAAACCATCAAAGAAGTGCAGGAAAGGAATCCGGGACTCCAGGGTGGCCGCCTGGGCGATGCAGGCAAGGTCGTGGGCTTCCTGGACTGAATTCGCCGCCAGGAGGGCAAAGCCGGTTTGGCGGCAGGCCATGACGTCGGAATGGTCCCCAAAGATGGACAGGGAATGGCTGGCCACCGTCCGGGCCGCCACATGGATGACACAGGCCGTCAGCTCCCCGGCGATTTTGTACATGTTGGGGATCATCAACAGTAGACCCTGTGAGGCTGTGAACGTGGTGGTCAAAGCCCCCGCCTGGAGAGCGCCGTGAACGGCTCCGGCGGCGCCGGCTTCAGATTGCATTTCCGTGACGGAAATCACGTTGCCCCAGATGTTCTTCATGCCTTTGGCGGCCCATTCATCAGCCAATTCACCCATGGGTGATGAGGGCGTTATCGGATAGATAACCGCCAACTCATTCAGCCGATAGGCCACTGAAGCTGCCGCCTCGTTGCCCTCCACCGTTACCATACGGTTATCCTGTATCACCATTCTCCTTGTCTTCGGGGACTGGTTGACAATAAAGTGGGCATTATGCTGAAGTGTTCAATTTTGCGTAAGGAGTGCTCAGCCCAG
>JBAQHL010000071.1:0-4199 GCA_049288295.1 Desulfobaccales bacterium | reverse complement strand
CCTTTCCCGTCTGCCTGGGGCGGGCGGCGGATTCCAACACTTTCCGGTAGATTGCCGTGGTAACTTCTTCCGGGTCGGTATTGAGCATTTCCTGCAAGGCCCGCTTGCAGTTGTCGTAAACCCTGATGGCGGCGTTGTGCAAGCCTCTCTGGGCATAAAGCTGCATCAGGCGGCGGCAGGCCGCTTCAGCCAGAGGGTCGGTTTGCACCACCTTGATGTAACAACTCTCGGCCTTCACCAGAGAACCCCGTTCTTCATGGATCTTGGCCAAGCGGTAGAGCACGGTCAGCAAGCGCTCCTGCAACTCCTCACGCTTGCTGTCAATCCCCGGATGGTAAAGCTCCTCACCGAGAAACTCCCCGCCATACAGCTCCAGGGCCCTGTGGTACAGGGACGCGGCCCCCTTGGGGTCCCCGGCCTGCTCCAACTTTTCTCCTTCCTGACAAAAAGCAACAAACTCGTAGATATCCACCCGGCACAGCTCCGGGTCCAGGGAAACCAGGCTGGCCCTGAGATGGACATAAGAATAGTCCAGGGTTTTATCCAGGTCGGGCTCCAGGGTTTTTCTCAGGCGGTGGAGGTTGACCTTGAAGTTTTTTTCCGACAGATGGGGGGAGACCTCGGGCCACAGGTCCTCCATGAGCACCTCTTTGGGCGCCCCCTGGGGGCCCCGGGCGATGATGGCCTTGAGCAGAAGCTGGGGCTGATGACCCTCCCACTCCTTCTCCTCCAAAGGTTTTCCGCCCCGCCACACCCTAAAACCCCCGAGAGTCTGGAAGCGCAATGGGGGAAGGCCGGCCCGGTGCATGGTTTGGCGAAGTTCCCAGGCCTTATCGGCAATGCTTCGATTTTTATGCTGCATCAGCCGGGCCAGGTCAGGTGCGGCCAGGTCCGCCAGCCTGGTGATAATCAGCTCGCCGGCATAATCCCAGACCTCCGCGGCCTTAAGCTCCAGGGCCAGGATACAGGCGCTTAAAAGGTCTCTCCTGGAGATTTCCAAAAAATGGACATATCCCTTTTCTTTGGCGAGCCTTAATCCCTGGATCACATGATAACCAGCCTCCCTGTCCCGGCCTTGGCTCCGGTTTGCCAGGGCCAGGGTCAGGTGGGCGGCCGCGACAAAATAGGGCGTGGAAGAAGCCTGGAAATAGTCCAGAAGCCCCTGCAGCTCCTCCAGATCAGGAGGTTTATCCCCATACCGGCAGGAGATCAGGTTGCCTATGAGCTGGCTTATTCTCAGATGAAGCAGCCCCAGGCCTTCCCTGGAGGACAATATTTCCTGGCCGTAATTCACCAGTTCCCGGGCCCGGGGATAATCCCCTTCATGATAAAAACTGGCTCCCAGGGTGTTCGCGGCGATGCCATGGAAAAACCTGCTGCCCATGGACTCGGATTGGCTCAATAAATTCTGTCCCAGGGCTTCGGCTTCCCGGAAACGTCCTTCCAGGAATTTCAAGATCAGGTCAAACAGAAGGCCCACGGGGGCAAGATTGGTAAGGCCATGTTTTTCCGTGAGGGCCTGGGCCTCCTGGATAGCCACACCGGCCTTGTCCAGGTCGCCGACCGAGAGATGGAAGATGCTTCTGTACAGAAAATGCGTAACCCGATGGCTGGGATAGGGATATTTTTCCAAAAGTTCATCGATTTTCTGATCGATCTTCAGGGCTTCGGAATATTCTCCCATGGAGGCAAGGTTGAGGTGGGCATAAAGCAGGGCACTGACCTGCAGGGAGATTTCCCCCAGGGATTTGGCCAGCATCTGGGCATTCTGGCAGGCCAGAAAGCCCTTGTAAGCATTGCCCACCACAAGCAGCTGGGCCAAACCCACCTGGGTCAGGAGAACGGCCCGCTCATAGGGATAGGCTCCGGCCTGAGGGGAGGCCAGCAGGCTTTCGGCCTGTTCGATGAAGCTCAACAAAGGAGTGGCCGGCCGGTGTCCCATGATGGTGGATTTCAGGAGGTGGGCCAACACCAGCAGGCGGCCCTGCATCTCCCCGCTTGCTTCAAACAGGGACAGGGCCTTTTCCAAAATAACCGTGGCCTCAGGAGCGCCGGTGAACCGCTTGGTGATAACCAGGTAAAACAGCAGCCAGGGGTTCTTCTGGACCAGGTCCAGGGGCAAGGCGGTCAACCATTGGGCCAACTCCTCGGTCTTCCCCATCCTTACCAGTTCCCAACCCACTTTCTGGATGGCGGCGGCGGCCTCGGGATAGGCCTGGGCCCTGAGGTAAAATCTCACCGCGGTTTCCAGGTCTGCACGGCGCTCGGAAAGCATGGCCACCTGGTAGTAGGAATGCACCTGTTGTTCCCTGACCACCAGGGTTTGAAATTTCCCCTGCAAAAATTCCCTGAACAGGGGGTGATACTTGTAGGACCAACCCCCCTTTTGGTCAAAGATGGCCTGGATGAAAAAATGCCGTTTCACCAGTTCATCCAGGATATGCTTGGGGTTGGCCACCCCCATGGCCTCCTCCAGGAACTCCGGCTCCACCAGGTCCAGGATGGATGACTTGATGAGCAGCTCCTGAACCTCCCGGGGGAGCTGGGCCAGGGTCTTCTCCCCGAAGTACTGGAAGATATTCCAGATGAATTTCCCGGCCAGTTCCTGGGAAACATAGCGCTCTCTCTGGTTTTCCGGGACCCAGTCCAGGGAGTCGCAAAAGAGCACCAAGCCGCCGATCCACCCTTCCGTGAGTTCATAAATGCGGCCGATCAGGTCCGGGGAGAGGTGAAAGCGGCGTATGCGGCTGAAGTAATCGGCGGTTTCCTCCAGGTTAAAGGCCAGATCCGCATTGGTCAGTTGAAAAATGTCCTGCCTTTGGGCCAGCGGCTTTAAGTCCAGGGGAGGTATTTCCCGGGAAAGAATGAACACCCGGACCTGGGGGGGCATTTCCCCCAACAAAACCTTGAGCAGGTGGAAGGCAGAGGCGCCGTGGGCCAGACGGTCCAGGCCGTCCAGAATGATCTGCACCGGACAGGTGAGGTCCTTCAGCAGCCTGTTAAGCCAGTCCCGATAAAGATGGTCCTCTTGCGGGCCACCCATGCTGAGCCTGGGGTAATTCAGCGCGGTGGAGAAGTCCATTTCGGGCAACACCTGCCTGACCGCCTGCCCGAGGAGGTAGTACAGGGTGACCGCGTCGGTGTCCTCCGGGTCTAAATTAACCCAGGCCGAGGGCATTGCAGAGCCGCTGACATAGGTGGCCGCCAGGGTGGACTTTCCCTGGGCTGCCTGGCCCAGGATGAGAGTCAGCTTTTTATCCTGATTTTCCTCCAATGATTTTAGTAGACGGGGACGCAGGACAATCTGGGGAATTTGGGGGGGGAGGACCTTTGAGATATGGACCGTCGGCTGCATGGCTCACCGCCCCGGCAAAAGTGGTTTTCACTATAGATGGGCATGGAAGACAAAGCAAACTTCTTTTTGTTAAAAAGTATTAAGTTTTTATTAGAACTTGTCAAGCTGAAGAGTCACCATTTAATAATTATAATATTATTAGTATGTTATCATATAAATTACTCCTTTGTCCTGTAACCTCTTTGTAACCATGTGAGCCTTATACTCAGGTCAAAAATACAGCATTTCTTCAACCGACACTCTGGCACCCCGAAACCACAGACAACCTCAGAGCACCCCGGATATCCAGAGGCATCCAAAGGAGTGGAGCCATGGAAACTCTTAAAAACACCGCCGGTAGTGCAAGGAAGCCTGGTCCGCCCCACCAGCAACGAAACCACCAAGAGAGGGGTTTTGACCAGGCCCAATCTGATCTCGGCTTCTATCGCCGGCTGTTTCATCTGAAAAACGGCCAGCGGGTCATGCTGCGCTTGTTGCAGGAACGGGATCGCCACCATCTCATTGACTTATTCCAAAAGGCCTCGGTGGAGGATATCTGGTTCTTCAAACATGACGTGCGGAACCGCAGCCTGACCACCTATTGGCTGAACCATCTTGATTACCGGCGCTTGTTGCCGCTGGTGGCCTTGAACCCGGAGGATAATCAGCTCATTGCCGCGGCGACGCTGCTGCGCGGCCAGCATACCGCCCACCACATCGGCGAAATCGAGTTATTTATCGCCAGGCCCTTCCGTAACCTGGGCCTGGGTTCCATCCTCCTGGATGAACTGATTCGGTGGGCCGGACAGGAGAAACTGCGCTGGCTGAAGGCCGAGGTGGTGGCTGACCACAAGCAGATGGTCAC
>JBAQHL010000070.1:0-12769 GCA_049288295.1 Desulfobaccales bacterium | reverse complement strand
AGTGAAGGGTCTAGATTCTTCGGTCGCAAGCTCCCTCAGAATGACAGGAATCTGGAGGCTTTTTCCTGAGGCTCCAAAGTTAATCCATTTATCGCTCTGAGTAATATTACCTTGAAGATCAGGTTTTTCATCACCAACTTTTGCCTTTTACCTCTTCCCCCTTTTACCTTTTACCTTTTGCCTTTCTTAATGCGCCTGGAGCGGGGGAATCTGTTCCCCTTCCGGCACAAAAGGCGTCTCGGGGGCCACCGGGGGAGCGGGCTTCCGGAAAAGGGTCTCCGGATCATCCACCGCCATGGCCAGCCTCAGCACCTCATCCATATGATCCACGGGCACGAGATCCACCACCTTGAGGATCCGGGCTGGGATCTCCTTGATATCCTTTTCATTTTCCCGGGGGATGATCACGGTCTTGATCTGGTGCCGATGGGCCGCGATGATCTTCTCCTTGAGCCCCCCGATGGGCAGGACCCGCCCCCTGAGGGTGATTTCCCCGGTCATGGCCACGTCCCGCTTCACCGGCACCTTGATGAGGGCCGAGATGATGCTGGTGCCGATGGTGATGCCAGCAGATGGCCCGTCCTTGGGGATGGCCCCCTCGGGCACGTGCACGTGAATATCGAGGTTGCGGTAAAATTCCTCGGGCAGTCCCAGAATTTCCGCCTTGGAGCGCACGTAGGACAGGGCCGCCTGGGCCGACTCCTGCATGACTTCGCCCAGCTTGCCGGTGATGAGGAGCTTGCCTTTGCCCGGAATCACCAACACTTCGGTCTGCAGCAACTCCCCGCCGAACTCCGTCCAGGCCAGGCCGTTGGTGAGGCCCACCTCGTCTTTTTCCTCGGTGCGGCCGTAGCGGAACTTGGGCACCCCTAAATACTTGGCTATGGACTGGCTGCCCACATTGACTTTGTGGTCTTTGCCTTTTTCCGCCACTTCCCGGGCCACCTTGCGGCATACCGAGGCGATTTCCCGCTCCAGGTTTCTCACCCCGGCCTCCCTGGTGTAGAGGCGGATGATGGTGAGGATGGAATTTTCCGAGAACTGGATGTTGTCCCTGGTCAAGCCGTTGGCCTCGGACTGCTTGGGAAGGAGGAAGTGCTCGGCGATCTGGAGCTTTTCCACTTCGGTGTAGCCCGGCAGCCGGATAATCTCCATGCGGTCCTGCAAGGGGAGCGGAATGGAGTAGAGGTTGTTGGCCGTGGTGATGAACATGATCTCGGAGAGGTCGTAATCGCAATCGAGATAATGGTCGTTGAAGGCAAAATTCTGCTCGGGGTCCAGGACCTCGAGGAGGGCCGCGGAGGGGTCCCCCCGGAAATCCGTGCTCATCTTGTCCACTTCGTCCAGGCAAAAGACCGGGTTGTTGCTCTTGGCCTTTCTCAGGGACTGGATGATTTTGCCGGGCAGGGCCCCGATATAGGTGCGGCGGTGCCCCCGGATTTCGGCTTCATCCCGCACCCCGCCCAGGGACAAACGCACAAAGTTACGCCCCAGGGCCCGGGCCACGGATTTGGCCAGGGAGGTTTTGCCCACGCCGGGAGGGCCCACCAGGCAGAGGATGGGGCCCTTCATCTTTTTCACCAGGCTTTGCACCGCCAGATATTCCAGGATGCGGTCCTTGGGCTTTTCGAGCCCATAGTGGTCTTCTTCGAGGATGCGCTGGGCTTCGACGATGTCGTGGTTGTCCTTGGTCTTGTCGTTCCAGGGGAGGACCAGGAGCCAGTCGATGTAATTCCGGGAAACCGTGGCCTCGGCGCTCATGGGGCTCATGAGCTTCAGCTTTTTCAGTTCATGCTTGACCTTGCCCGCGGCCTCGGCGCTCATGCGCTTTTTCTTGAGGCGCCGCTCCAGTTCCTGGATTTCCCCCTTGAGGTCCTCCTTGTCCCCCATTTCCTTCTGAATGGCCCGCATCTGTTCATTTAAGTAATATTCCCGCTGGGTCTTTTCCATCTGCTTTTTGACCCGGTTTTTGATGCGGTTTTCAATGGACAGGACCTCGTTTTCCTGGTTGATGAGGGTGAGCACCGATTCCAGGCGGCGCACCGGATCCAGGAGCTCCAGCAAGCCTTGCTTATCTTCGCTCTTGATGGTGAGGTGGCCGGCAATGGTGTCCGCCAGGCGGGAGGGGTCCTCCAGGGCCACCACGGTCTGAAAGGCCTCCTGGGACACCTTTTTATTCAACTTGGTGTAGGTCTCAAAAGACGATATGACCGAACGGCGCAGGGCCTCGATTTCGGGGGTGGCATCCCAGTTTTCCAGGAGTTCTTCCACCTCCACCTGGTAAAAGTAGGGATTGGGCAAATACTGGATGATCTTGGACCTGAATTTGCCCTCCACCAGGACCTTGACGGTGCCGTCCGGCAGGCGCAGCATCTGGAGAATGCTGGCGAGAGTGCCCACCCGGTGGATTTCGCCCTCTTTGGGCTCATCCCGGCGGGCATCCTTCTGGGTGCAGAGCAAGACGAACTTTTCCTGCCCCATGGCATGCTCCAGGGCTGCAATGGACCTTTCCCGGCCGATGAACAGGGGGACCACCATGGTGGGAAAGACCACAATATCCCTTAAGGGCAACAGCGGCACCTGATGCCGTCTGGCCCCTTCCTCGCTGCCTTTGTTGCGGTTTAAGCGAAAAATCATTTTTCCACCACTATGCCGGGCTTATCCCAGGAGGGTTCCTCAGCAGGTCCGGGGCCATAGGTGAAGATGGGCGCGGCATGTTTCAGGATAAAGTCCTCGTTGATGAGGCATTCCTGGATGTTACTCAGGGAGGGAATCTCGTACATGAGTTCGAGCATGGCCCCCTCAAGGATAGCCCTGAGCCCCCGGGCTCCGGATTTGCGTTTCAAGGCCTCCTTGGCCACCGCCACCAGGGCGTCATCGGTGAATTTCACCGAGACGTTGTCCATTTCCATGAGCTTTTGGAACTGTTTCACCAGGGCGTTTTTGGGTTCGGTGAGGATTTTCACCAAGGCCTGCTCGTCCAGTTCATCCAGGGTGGCAATGACCGGCAAGCGGCCCACGAATTCGGGAATGAGGCCGAATTTCAGGAGGTCCTGGGGCTGCACCTGGGCCAGGATTTCTCCCAGGTGGCGCTCTTTTTTGCTCTTGATGTCCGCGCCGAAGCCCATGGATTTTTTGCCGATGCGGGCCCCGATAATGTCATCCAGGCCGTTGAAGGCGCCCCCGCAGATGAACAGGATGTTGGTGGTGTCCACCTTGATGAATTCCTGCTGGGGATGTTTGCGGCCGCCCTTGGGGGGGACCGAGGCCATGGTGCCTTCGATGATTTTCAGCAGGGCCTGCTGCACCCCCTCCCCGGAGACGTCCCGGGTGATGGAGGGGCTGTCGCTTTTCCGGGCGATCTTGTCCACTTCGTCGATATAGACGATGCCCCGGGAGGCCTTCTCCACGTCGTAATCCGCCACCTGCAGGAGGTTGAGGATGATGTTTTCCACATCTTCGCCCACATACCCAGCTTCGGTGAGGGTGGTGGCGTCGGCGATGGTGAAGGGCACGTTCAGGATGCGGGCCAGGGTCTGGGCCAGCAGGGTCTTCCCCGAGCCGGTGGGGCCCACCAAGAGGATGTTGCTCTTCTGGAGCTCCACGCCATCCAGGTCCACCCGGCTGCTGATGCGCTTGTAATGGTTGTAAACCGCCACGGACAGGATCATCTTGGCCCGTTCCTGCCCGATGACGTATTCGTCGATCTGTTTTTTGATGCCCGCAGGCTCCGGGATGGCTAACCTGGTCTGCTTGGCTTCTTCTTTTTCGTATTCTTCGGCAATGATGTCATTGCAAAGCTCGATGCACTCATCGCAGATATAGACGCCGGGGCCGGCGATGAGTTTTTTCACTTCGCTCTGGCTCTTGCCGCAAAACGAACACAACAGGTCGGTACCTTTGTCAGCACCGCGTTTACTCATACTGTTTGGCCTCCCCAGACCCGGCCGGGTTTTTGACCAGCAGGCCTGGTGTTGTTGGGAGCGGTTTCCCTTTTATATCGGCAGGGGGATGGACTTGCATAACCCCTCGGCCGGTTTTGCTAAGAAGTTCAAACCGGTTGGGTTAGAGCCCGGTGAATGATGACCTGGTCTACCAAGCCATACTCTTTGGCCTCTTCCCCTGACATAAAATAATCCCTGTCAGTGTCCTGCGCAATACGCTCCAGGGGCTGGCCGGTATGTTTAGCCAAAATTGCGTTTAATTCCTCTCGCAGGCGCAAAATTTCCCGGGCCTGGATGTCCACGTCGCTGGCCTGTCCGGTGAAACTGCCCATCACCTGGTGGATGAGAATCCGGGCGTGGGGCAGGGCAAAGCGCTTACCCTTTTCGCCGGCGGCCAGCAGCAAGGCCCCCATACTGGCGGCCTGGCCCATGCAGTAGGTGGCCACCGGGCTTCTGATGTATTGCATGGTGTCATAGATGGCGAGACCAGCAGTCACCAGCCCGCCGGGGGAGTTGACGTAAAAATGAATCTCCTTTTCCGAATCTTCCGCTTCCAGGAAGAGCATCTGGGCGATGACCAGGTTGGCGATCTCGTCGGTCACGCCGGTGCCGAGAAAAATAATGCGGTCTCTCAGCAGCCGGGAATAGATGTCATAAGCCCTTTCCCCCCGACTGCTTTGTTCCACGACAATGGGAATCAACATTTATGGCGTCTCCTGAGTCGGGGACCCGGCCCCAGGCACAAGCTGCGCAGAGTCCACGATGAGCTTCATGACTTTTTCATCCCTGAGCTGCCTTCTCAAGCCTTCCATCAGGTGATTGTCCTCGTAATACTGCCGCACCTGGTTTGCCGGGCGCTGGCTCCGCTCAGCGATTCTGGCCAGTCCATTTTCCAGGTCGGCCTCTTCCAGAGAAATGTTTTCCTGAGCGGCAATTTTATCAAAAATAAGCCTTACCCTGACCCGGCGCTCCGCTTTGGGCTTCAGGCGCTCCAGCATTTTCTCCATGTCCATGCCTTCAAGGTTCAATCCTTGCCCTTGCATGAACTGTACCTGATCCCGGAGGATGCCTTCCTGCTCCTGACGGATGAGAGACGGGGGCGCTTCGAAGGGATGGGCCGCAATGAGCTGATCCAGCGCCTGCTCTTCCAGCCTCCCTTGACGCTCATTCTCTCTTACCTTAATAATATCGTCTCGAATGGCTTGACGCAAGTCAGCCAGGGTTTGAAAGTTCCCCCCCAGGCTCTGGGCAAAGGCGTCATCCAATTCGGGGACCGCCTTTTCCTTCACTTCCTGGAGCTTCACCTGGAACTCGATCACCTTGCCGGCCAACAAGGGGTTGAAGAAGTCACTGGGAAGGTCCACGGCAAACCGGCTTTCCTGGCCCGGCTGCAGGCCGATGAGGTTGCGCTCAAAATCCAGGTTGAACTTGCCGGCCCCCACTTCCAGGTAGATATTTTCCCCCTTGGCCTCGGGGAGGGCCTCTCCGGCGAAGTAACCCTGGTAATCCAGGACCACGAAGTCGCCTTCCCGGGCGCCCCGGGATTCCTTGAGGGGCTCCAGCATGGCGTTGCTCTGGCGGATTTCCTCCAGGCGGCTATCCACGTCCTTGTCCTCGACCGCCACTGCGGAATCTTCCAGGGTCAGGCCCTGATAATTCTCCGCAGTAAATTCCGGGGGCACCTCCACTTCCACCTGGTAGCGGAACTCTTCCCCGGCAACCACGGGGGGCACGGGCTCGGGCCAATTAAAGGCCACGGCTTCCAAAGCATTATGCTTCAGGGCCTCCGCGAGGGAGCGGCGCACCAGGGCGTCGGAGACCTCGTCTTCCGCCTGCTTTTTGTAATACATTTCCAGGACTGACCTTGGAACTTTTCCCGGACGAAAGCCCTTTACTTTCACCCTTTTTCCCAAGTCTTTGTAAACCCGGTTAAATTCCGCAATAACCTCGGAGGACGGCACGACAATGTGCAGTTTGCGTTTGATGTCGCTGAGATTTTCCATCTGAATGTCGGTATTAGGTTCCATCATGGTCTGTTGAGATCTTGCCGGTTCCTTTCTGAAATTTACCTGTTTTTCAAGCTGTTCCGTAAAGCTATGTAGAGTGGGCACCGCCCACCGGTTATCTGGCGGGCAGTGCCCGCCCTAAGATTGCCTGGCCTAGTCTTAATTCATGCAGGGTGCGCTCTGCGTGCCAGGGTGACGGCCATCACGGCAGCCTCAACCTTTAATTATGTAGAGCGAGCCAGGGACTCATGAGAAACCACCGTTAAGAATGGTGCGAGAGGGGGGACTCGAACCCCCACGGTTATCCCGCTGGATCCTAAGTCCAGTGCGTCTGCCAGATTCCGCCACTCTCGCATTATTCATTAACTTTAGTAAGTCTGGCCGTTTAAGTCAAGGTATAGTGAGACCCGCCCCGGCAAATTGAGACAGCGTCCGTGAGCATTGGGGGGGCCGGATGTTGTTGGCCCCTGCCTGCCTTTTCCGGCAATTCCTTTTATAAGTCATGGTAGGACGGGCTTCCAGCCCGTCCAGGCACGGGCAGGATGCCCGTGCTACCAGCCGTAATTCGGAAGCACAGGCTTCCAGCCTGTGCAGGAACAGGCAGGATGCCGGTGCTCCCGAGCTAAGTATGACTTGCTGTTGGCCGCAGGGGCGCAATTCATTGCGCCCTCAGGGCTTGATGAATCAAGCCCCTACGAAAGAAAATGCAGGGCGGGCACTGCCCGCCAAATATAGCGGGGTGCGGTGCCCACCTTATATAAACTGAGGAACTTTTCGAGACAGTCGCTCAGGAGCCGTTGGCTCACCCATAAGGCGTGAAAAGTTTGGTAGAGCGGGGCTCCGTGCCCGCCATCATGGTGCGTAAAACGCACCCTACAATGGAATCTCAAAACTAAAAACTAAAAACTCGAAACTTCCCGGAACAATCTCAAAATCGAAACTTCTCCCCCAGGCATTGTTTCATGAGAAAAACAGTGTTATTTTTCTTGAAATATTACAATAAAATTTCGTCCCCGCGTTTGGGACCAAAACATAATGGAGGAAGACAGCAGTGGCAGACCTGGAAAAAAATGAATTCGATATATTGCGGGAGCGCCTGACCGTATCGCCCCGCCTGGTGTGGGACCACGTGGACGAGGCTGAGCGCCAGGCCATCATGGCCTATGCCGAGCGCTATAAGCAGTTTCTGGATGCAGCCAAGACCGAACGGGAGGCGGTGGTGGAAATCGAGCGCCAGGCCCGGGCCCGGGGTTTTGTGCCCCTGTCCGGGGAACCTGCCAAGGCCCCCTGGTTTTACAACTACAAGGGCAAAACCATCGCCCTGGGGGTGCCGGGCCGCCGGCCTCTAACCGACGGGCTGCACATCATCGGGGCTCACATCGATTCCCCCCGCCTGGACCTGAAGCAATACCCCCTGTATGAAGAGACCGACCTGGTATTCTTCAAGACCCATTATTACGGGGGCATCAAAAAATATCAGTGGCTGGCCCGGCCCCTGGCCCTGCACGGGGTGGTCCTGAAGGCCGACGGCACCACCGTGGAGTTTCGCATCGGAGAAGAGCCGGGGGACCCGGTGTTCACGGTGCTGGACCTTCTGCCCCACCTGGCCCGCAAAGTCCAGATGGACAAAAAGGTGTCCGAGGCCTTTGAGGGGGAGAAAATGAACGTGCTGATAGGTTCTCTGCCCATCGGCACCAAGGACACCAAGGAGCGCTTCAAACTCTATATGCTGAAATTTCTCGAGGATACCTACGGCCTCACCGAAGAGGACCTGGTGTCCGCGGAACTGGAAGTGGTGCCGGCCGGCCCCGCCCGGGACCTGGGCTGGGACCGGTCTCTCGTGGCCGCCTACGGCCAGGACGACCGCTCCTGCGCCTATCCGGCTTTAGAGGCCATCCTTGAAGTCAAGGACCCCGAGCACGCCTGCGTGGCCTTGTTTTATGACAAGGAGGAGGTGGGGAGCGACGGCAACACTTCCGCCAAGAGCTGCATCCTCGAGGACATGGTGGAGCTTTTCCTGGAGCGGGAGGGGCTGAGTCCCCTGGCCCGGCGCCGGGTGCTCATGAACTCCCGGGCCATCTCCGGGGACGTCACCGGGGCCATCGACCCCGACTGGCCGGAAGTCCATGAAAAACGCAACGCCGCCCGCATGGGCTACGGCGTCTCCATCACCAAGTTTACGGGCCACGGGGGCAAATACAGCGCCAATGACGCCCATGCCGAATATATCGCCTGGCTCCGGAAGGTCTTTAATGAGGCCGGCGTCATCTGGCAGGCCAGCCATCTGGGCAAGGTGGACGAAGGCGGCGGGGGCACCATCGCCAAGTACCTGGCGGTGCACGGCATGGAAATCATCGACTCCGGCCCCCCGGTTTTGTCCATGCACTCTCCCTTCGAGGTAGCCTCCAAGGCCGATCTTTATATGGTGTTCAAGGCCTACAAGGCCTTTTTCGTGGCGGAGGGAAGGTAGGGCGCGGTTTTCGGTTTCCGGTTTGCAGTTTTCGGTGTATATTTTAAAATCCGGCGGGGAGGGTTGCAGTGATGCTCTCCCTTCCCCAGGCGACCTGACACTGCCAAGTTAAGTGTCAAGATAAGATCTTTATCTTCCCCCCTTGGTAAAGGGGGGGTAGGGGAGATTGGTAAATTACTTTAGCACAGTTAGTCGCATGATTAATGTTGTCGTGCTCAACCCAGCCATATGAAAAAATTTTTCACCCGTTTTAAGACCAAAGAACCCGACCCCACCAACGCTTCCTGGGGGAACGTGGCCAGTTTTTACAGCTTGCTGGCCTTTCTCATCGCCATTCCCTTTGTCCTCATTGTGGCCCTGGTGTGGCTCACCGGCATCTTGGGCTTCAACGCCTATATCTTCGCCGGCTTTGCGGTGCTGCTAGCCGTGGCTGTCTGGAGACTGTACCGGGGCTGGGGCCGCTTTAAAGCGCGCCTGGCCGCCCAGGGCAGTGAAATGCAGGACCTCATGCGGGAAGCAGCCAAGACCGGCAGCAACATGGAAGTCTCGGTGATGAACGGGCTTTTTACGGTGCGCTATCATGGCCGGGGGGCCCTGCTTCCGGAAGGGCTGCCCCCGGGCCGCTCCGCACCCCTGGCCCTGGAGGGGCCGGTCCTGGACGCAGAGGCCGTGGAGGTTCCCCCGCCTCTCCCCCCCGAGCGCATCCGGGAAGAACTCTTCGAATTCCTGCGCCTGCGGGAAGAGGGGATTATCACTTCCGAGGAATTCGACCGCCTCAAGACCAGTCTCCTGCAGCGTATTCCGGCCTGATAAGAGACGAGAGGGGTCAGGGCGAAGAAGGCCTGCATCCCCTCCCGCCAGTCCTCCTAACCCACCCCGTATCCGGTTTTTCAGGTGAAGCGGAGAAAATGGCAGGCACAAAGCATGAAAAATCGATGAGAACCCCGCCCGCCCTCTTGAAGGCGCCACCTGAAGGCGGGATGCGCTTCGCTTTCCCACCCTACGGCCCTATAGAACGCAACTCGGTATGAGAGGGGATAAGAGGAAGAAATTTTTGGCAAAGGCGATAAGACCCACCCTAAGCTCCTATCCACCCACCACGTTTGTTTTCTGAATTGCCATGTCCATGAAAAACAAAAAGGCGACCCCCATGTCGCCTTTGCTGGCATTATAGACTTCTGCGAAAATCTTTTAGAACAGCCGCCCCCGGCTTTAACTTGCAGGCGAGGGCGCCTGCTCTACAATATATTGATTAATTTGTGGAGTTTTTTGGCCAACGCGGGATTTTCGCAGAGGTCTCCATTTGGCATTTCTTTAGACCGAAAACCAAAAATCGAAAACGCTTCTACTTCTCAGCCTCCATCTCCGCCTCTTCCTGGGGTAGCTTTATTTTACTCAGGGCAAAGACCGGGCCCGCAGAAAGCGCGGAGCCTTCCCAGAAATCCTTGCGGACCTTGTAATACTCGTGGAGCCGTGCCAGACTCTGGGCCAGACGGCGGAGAGCCCCGTCGTCCATGCCGTTGATGCAATCCTGCAGGAAGACCACATAGGTGGCCGGCAGGTAGACCCCCTCTTTCCCCAGGCTGCCCTTGAAATCCATGCGGTATTGACCTTCCTGTTGCTGGAAAAAGTCCGCCTGGTAGCTCCGGCTGGGAGGCTCCAGGGTGACTTCGTTTTGCAGGGTCAGCTCACCCATGGGCAGGCGGGGCCGATTCGGGACGTCCTCACCGGTGAGCACCAGGTCAACCACCTGGGAGAGGAAGGCTATGAGCTCATGAGCCACCCGGGTTTCATTGAGTTCGGCCAACTCATAAAGGATCCTGGCGTAGAGGAAGACAGCCAGGGACACGAGATCCCGTTCGGAGGCGGGGCTGTCCTGCCAATCCACCAGGGAGCGGGCAGTCTTGTTGGGGTAAAAGTCCACCTGGATGGTGGCTTTATGCCGCCACCGGTCTCCCCGCCACCGGCCCAAGAGTTCCTGCAATCGCTTGATCATAGGTTAGGTATGCCGCCGCCTGGAGCACCTGATTGAGGTGCGCCGACAAGGTTTACCTTATTCAAGGAGCCCCTTTTTGTAAAGGGGGGAAAAAGTTCTTTTTCAGAAAAAGGGGCGGGTTTCATTTTGCCGTCACCGGACCTTCCACCACCACCAACTGGAAGCCGGATTGGATTTCCGCCAGGTTGGCAGGGACCCCGAAGAAGATCACGGTAAACGGCTGTTTGTCCCCGGGTTTCAACACCGTCTCCTGGGAGCGTCCCCCGGGCTTGGCCAGCCAACTCTTGATTTCATCAGGTTTCAAAGATTTCAATTCTGTGTCATTGATGGTGGTGCCGGCATAGACGGTTTCTTCTTTCAGGGGCTGGTGCTGGGAATCTGTGAGGATGGCCTGAATACGGACAGGTCCCCTGGGCTTATCCCCCTTGTTGAAAACTTCCCCATAGATGAGAAGGAGCTGGCCCCCCCCTTTGTCATTCACCAAACCCTGATAGCGGGCCTGGGCCCAATCCACGGGCAAATCAGTCAGGTCCTGGGCCGGGGCCGGAGGCGGAGAGGGCGTCACCACGGTGGGGGGAGGAGCCGGTTCGCCGGTGTGCGGCCCGGGAGCAGGAGGAGAGGGAGACGGCCGCTGGCCTTTCAGGCGCTGTACTTTGTCAGCCAGGGGTTTGAGGGGCCCCGGCCAATCTCCCTGCCAGGCCCGCCAAACCAGGAGCCCCATCATCACAGCCGCCAACAGCAGGGCAGGGAGCCACAAGATGCTCCACCGTTTTTCGGGGAGAGGGCTGGGCTCCGCAGGCGTGGGCGCCGGTTGAGGTGTGGTCTTGTCCTCAGGAGTTACCCTTTCTTCGGGTACAGGCTCGGGCTCGGCCGGAGCCGTCAGCTGCTCCTGAACCACTTCCTGGGAAGAGGGCTCTTGTGGATGCTCTTCCGGGGGGGCCAAGTCCGGCCCCACGACCTGTCCTTCCCGGGTTATGCGGAAGACGTGACGGCAACGGGAGCAACGGACGTTGGCGGTGGAGCCTGGAACGCGGCTTTCCGGGAGGGAAAACCTGGTGCCGCATTCCGGACACACTACGACCATATATGTATAACCACCTGGAACTATTTTAAAATTTAACTTATTCTTTTATGTTACCCCAGGGGACTGCCAGAAGTAAAGTCAATACTTAATCCTTTCTGACAAAAAATAAACATAAAAAGCTGTTGCAAAACCCCGGAACTCGGTGCTTTATCATTCTGAGCGCAGCGAAGAATCTAGTGATTTTAAAAAGTTTTAGATCCTTCACTCTGTTCAGGATGACAGAGAAACTGGTTTTGCAATAGCTTCAATCATGAGATCAGAGGATTGGTCCCATAGCAAGCAACCACCAAGGCCTTTGGTATTTTCGAGTTTACAGCTTCAAGCAAATTATTTATAAATGGAGGTTGAGGTGTGATTCCAGATGAATGAACAAGGCGCCAAGACGCTGCCCCGGGGATTGCCGGATTGCTTAAAGAAAAGGCGTCTCTTGAACGACAAGGGTTTAAGCCCGGAACTCTGCAGGGACTTTGGGGAGAAGTTTTTTGCCCTGGGCTTCTGGGAGGACGCCCTGGAATTCTTTTCCCGGGGAAACTACGAGTCCGGTCTCAAAAGCCTCAATGACCAGGCCCTGGAAATGGGGGATGCCTTCCTCATGTCCCGGTTGGGGTCCCACCCTCCGGAGGTTTGGCGCCAGGTGGCAGAGCAGGCCTTAAATTTGGGGAAAATCCAATTTGCCCGGCGGGCCCTGGAACAGGCCGGCGACCGGGAGAAGGCTGAAGAACTGGCGCAACGTTTTTCGGGTGAGGGCTCCTGAAGCGGCATCTATGACTACACGGGAATCCTATCGCATACTGGGGGTGACCTCCAAGGCTGATTTGGGCGAAGTGCGCCGCCGTTTCCGCATCCTGGCCCAGAAATACCACCCTGACCGCAATCCGGATAACCCCAAGGCCGCGGCTCTGTTCCGCCGGGTGGTGGAGGCCTACGAGACGGTGCAGCTGCACCTGGCTCGCACCCCTCAGAATGAAAAACGCTATTACCGCAGCCGCCGGACCGCCAAACAGGAGTTTTTTGAGGAGGTCCTGGGCATCAACACCGGGGCGGAATCCCTGTTTCCCTCCGTAGGCCCCGATTTCCGTTATGATTTTAGAATTCCCTTCGTAGATGCTCTTGTCGGCCTACGGACCAACATTATGGTGCCCCGCCTGACTCCTTGTGGCCGCTGCAACGGCCGGGGCAAGGTAGCCAGCGCCGAACCCCAGCACTGTCCCGATTGCCGTGGACGAGGCCGCCCGGTTAAAGGTCCGGGGCTTTTTCGCAGCGGCCCGG
>JBAQHL010000069.1:0-5683 GCA_049288295.1 Desulfobaccales bacterium | reverse complement strand
CAGTTGCACACCTACTCCGACCCGGACCGGGATCCCCGGCAGCACGTCATCACCACGGTGTTCGTGGCTCAGGGCCAAGGGGTGCCCCAGGCCGCCAGTGACGCCCGTTCTCTGGCCATTTATTCTCCGGATAATTTACCCAAGAGTCTGGCCTTTGATCATGCCCGCATTCTCAAGGATTATCTAAAAGTAAGAAAAACTTTCCTAACTTGCTGAAACCCTTGAATTTTCTGAGAAAGCCCAAACCCGTCATTCTAAGGGAGCGAAGCGACTGAAGAATCTCCTTACCTTTAGAAATACGAGATCCTTGGCTGCGTTCAGGATGACAATTAGTATCGCGTCCCAAGAAAATACATTGCCAATAAGAGACAATAAATTAAGAATGATTGTGAGATAAATAGATTAACTTATAAATATAATTATATTTTTATATTTCTTTTTTAATAAGAAATTATCATTAATCACAGGATTCAATTTATCATCCGGCAATAATCCGACTTTCTTAAGATGAAATTATTTTTGTACAAAACACTTGCCTCTCTGGCCGGCCTTCTGGGCTGGCCGCTTTTCTATTACCACCTGAAATCCCGGGGACAGGGGGAAAGTTTTCGCCCCCGCCTGGGTTTAGAACCCCCTCCCCTCCCCCCTCCCGGTTCTCCCCGTCTGTGGATTCATGGAGTTTCTGTAGGTGAAATTCTGGCGGCCGGACCCCTGGTAGCCGAACTTAAGATCCTGCTGCCCCAGGCTTCTTTCATCATCACCACCGGCACGGAGACCGGCCAGGCCGTAGCCCGGCGGCAGTTTACGCCTTCGGGGGCGCTTGTCTGCTACTTTCCCCTGGATATCCCCTGGGCCGTCAACAAGGCCTTGGATACCATAAAACCGGACATCTTCGTGGCCCTCGAATCCGAGGTCTGGCCTAACTTTCTCAATGCAGCCCATGGTCGCGGGGTGCGCCTGGCCCTAATGAACGCCCGCCTCTCTGACCGCTCCTTTCGCCGCTATTCCCGCTATAAGAAATATCTTTCAGATTTTATTAATCTTTTTGAGATAATTGCCGCCGGTTCCCGGGAAGATTACCGGCGGCTGGCCAGCCTGGGTTTTTCAGGAGAAAAGCTGGTCTTCACCGGCAACCTGAAGGTGGACGCCCTGCTGGCCCGCCGTTGTCAGGTCCAGAACCAGGCAGGCAGCCTCCCTCCCCTGCCCGCCTCCGGTTACGGTTCCGGTTCATCGCCAGGGGCTCTTGCGGAAGATCAATTCTTAAAAGCGTTGGGCCTTCAGGGGGAGCCGGTGCTCCTGGCCGCGTCCACCCATCCGGGGGAAGAAGAGGTGGTGCTGGGAGCGTATGAGGCTCTTAGGGTCCCCTACCCTGCTTTGCTGTTGATCCTGGCCCCCCGCCACCCGGAACGGGCCGAGACGGTGGGGGATATCCTGGCCAGGCGCGGTCTGGGATTTCAAAGGTGGCAGTCCCTAAAAAGCGGCGCCGAAACCCGGCGGCAAGCGGTAGTGTTGGTGGACACGGTGGGAGATCTTTTCTGCCTTTACGCCGCGGCTGACGTGGCTTTTGTGGGAGGAAGCCTCGTGTCCCACGGAGGCCAAAACATCCTGGAGCCCGCGGTTTGGGGGCTGGCGCCCTTGTATGGGCCACATTTTGAAAACTTTCGCTGGGCGGTGGAGATTCTCCGGGAAGCCGGGGCCGGGACCATGGTGCAGGATGCCGCCAGCCTCACGGCCGCGGCCCGGTATTTCCTGGACAATCCTTCTGAACGCCGCCGTTTGGGAGAAGCAGCCCTGACAGCCTTAAGCTCCCACCAGGGCGCGGCCCGGCGACAGGCCGGGCTGGTGGCGGGCCTGGTGAGGGAATAATCCCGATCTGCGTTCTACGGGCAATTTTTTGCAGCCGCGAGGCCCAAGCCTGCCCTTGCGAAAGCTTCATGGCGGGCAGTGCCCGCCCTACATGACCATGTCGGGCGCGTCTCACGAGTGCAGGAAATAGATGAACGGAGTCCCGCCGCCCTCGACGGTGCCCGGGAGCACAGGCTTCCAGCCTGTGCCGGAACAGGCAGGATGCCTGTTCTCCCGAGTATAGACCGCGTTTGGAAGCAATTCCACCCCGTCAGAACGGGCAGGCCCTGCCATCAGCGTTGGGATTTAGGGGCAATACTTGTTCATTTAAGCATTATCGTAGGGGCAGGGTCTCCCTGCCCTTGGCTGAACTACCCTATTTCATTGGGCGGGGAGACCACGCCCCCCTGCACAAAAATGAAAGCGCCTCGCTAAAGTGAACAGCATTGGATTTAGGGGCAGTGAAACGATGGGGCGGGAGTCTTTGCCCGCCATCCTGATGCCCGGTGTGCAGCCTCCAGCCCAGGCCGCAGAAGTTTTATAATAATTTCCCATTGAAATAAAACAAATGAAACATTCAACCCGTGGTTACTTTTAGATAATTTTCACCGAAAACCGAAAACAGAAAACCGTATTATTTGACCCCTTTCCCCCTCCTAAAGGGAGTTCGGGAACGAAAGATGCAAAAAGCTGGCTGGAGAAGTTCGCTGGCAATGCTTTCCGGCTCCTGAGCATGGAATTCGGCGATTTTTTTGAGATGGATGAAGCTTTCCGGGTCCATGGATAAGAATTCGATGGCCGCTCCCCTGTCGCTGGCCCGCACCACCCTGCCTTTGATGACCGCCTGAACCTTGGGGGCCAGGCTGATCACCAACCTGCAGGGGCAGTTTTCCTGAAGGAGCGGGTTTGGAGAGCAGGCGAGGCCGGTAAGGCTGAGATCGCGGGTTTCCACCGGGATGCTCGTCTCTTCCAGGCAGACCGTCACTGCCAGTCTAACAGACGCCCTCCCCCGGCGGCGTTTTTCCGACGAAGTGTTCTTCACTGCACCCCATATCGGATCAAGTCGCCCCTAACTCAAAAAAAGGGCGCCGAACATGCGGGTGAGAATCCCCAGGACCAGGGCCAGGGCCAGGGAAGCCACCACGGCCGCGGCCGCCCCCCGCCAGCCGATCTCCCGGCTCAGGGCCGCAATGGTGGAGGCGCAGGGGATATAAAACAGCATAAAAATGGTAAAGGTGAGAAGCTGGGTCTGGCTGAGAACGGTCTGGACCTGGGTGGTTCCCAGGGCTTCGTTCAGCATCACTAAAGCCAGCTCTTTGCGCATAATCCCAAAGATGAGGGTGGTGCCCACCGCCTCGGGCAAATCCAGCAGGGCCGTCAGGGGAACCAGCGCCAGGTTGATGAAGGTGTCCAGGCCATAATATTTGAGAAGACTTAAGAGCACACTGCCGGCAATGAGGATGGGCCAGGCCACCACGATAAAGTCTTTCAGGCTGTACCACGATTTCAGGAGGACGTTTCTCCAGGTGGGACGGCGGTATTCGGGAATCTCCATGAGAAGTCCCGGGGAAACTTCGGGCAGGATTAAGGTGGATATCCGCCCCAACAGGGCAATGACCACCAGGTTGAAAAAGTAGACCCCCAGGGCATAGATGGGACCGATGGCGTAGGCCACCAGCGCAAAAATAAGCACCGAGCGGGCCGAACAGGGGATGAGAGTGGCCAACATGGCCACCACGATGCGGTCCCGGGGGCTTTCCATGATCCTGGTGGCCATGACCGCGGGCACGCTGCAGCCGTACCCCAGGATAAAGGGGATGATGGATTTCCCGTGCAATCCCAGGCGGTGCATGAGATTGTCCATGAGAAATGCCACCCGGGGCAAATAGCCGGTGTCCTCCAAAACAGCCAGCCCCAGGAGGAAGGGGACCAGATACGGCAGGACGATGGCCACCCCGCCGAAAATCCCCATGAACAAGCCTTCCCCCAGGAGGTAATAGCCCAGGGTTCCTTCCCCCAGCCGATCCTGAGCCAGCTTCAGGGCCATCTCCAAATAGGAGAGAAAAAACTCCTCGCCGTATTGGCCCAGGCGGAAAATCCCCTGGAATAAGAGCCCCATGATCAACACCAGGGCCACATAGCCCCAGACCTTGTGAGTGGCGATCTGGTCCAGGCGGTCCCGCCAGCCCGGCTTGACGGCCGGGGTGACTTTGGCCGCCTGCTCGAAAAGGTTGACGGCCAGGGCGTGGCGTTCAGAGGCGATGACCAACTCAGGGGGGCGCCCGTGGGTTTGGGCCAAAATCTTCTGGTGATTTTTCACCAAATGAAGCACATGGGGGTCAAGCTTACCAACCTCCTCCAGGAGGTAGGGGTCGTCTTCCAGGAGTTTCACCAGAAAAAAGCGCCAGGGGAGACCGAGTTTCTGGGCAATGTGAATGTCAAGCTGGTCGCTGAGCTCGGCGATTTCCTCTTCAATATCCCGGCTAAAGACCACGGCTGCCGGAGGCAGATGGGTCTGGGCCGTCTTCACCGCAGTTTCCAGAAGATCGGTAAGGCCGGTGCCCCGGCTGCTGATGGTGGGCACCACCGGTGTGTCCAGCAATTCCCCCAGCTTGTAGGTGTTAATGCGGACTCCCTTGCGGTGGGCCTCGTCCATCATGTTCAGGGCCACCACCAGGGGGCGCTCCAGGCTCATGAGCTCCAGGGTGAGCTCCAGGCTCCGGGACATAAGGGAGGCGTCCATGACGTTGACGATGACATCGGTTTTCTTCTGGAGCAGATAATTTCTGGTCTCCAGTTCAGCGGGGTCGCCGGAGGTAAGGGAATATACCCCGGGAAGATCCACACAGGTGATTTCCTGGCCTTTAAAAACCACCTTGCTGGTGGTAAAATTAACTGTGGTCCCCGGAAAATTTGAGACCATGGCCTTGTATCCGGAAAAATAATTGAAAATGGTGCTTTTGCCGCAGTTGGGCTGACCGATAAACGCAATTATCATGGTGATTCAGGGGACAGGCCGCCCTGGATGCTCCTTTCGTTTAACTCCCTGCTAAACCTGGGTTTCTGCCAAGCTGCTAAAGTTCATGCTCCCAAGCCATCATAATGCCTAAGGATTCTTTATTGTTGTTAAATTAAGGTGTGCTGATGTCCTCTCCGGCGATGGGCAAATTTCAAGTTTACCTTATTTAAATTGAGTTGCAATTACAATTAGGGCCAAAACCAGAGTGCGGATATATTTAGCCTGAACACCTAACCTCCCTTGACACGGAGAAATGTTCGTTTACAATAATTTATTTGTGATTTATTCCTGAGATAAAATGCAGAGAGCAGCCTTGCAGATTAATATCGCCCGTCTCAAGGAAGACGGCATTGACCTCCAACTGGCCCTGGGCAAGGATTGGTTCGCCCGCTGGCAGGAGGAAGACCCGGCCCTGGAATTTGCCGGCCCTGGAGACCTCGCCGCCCAGGTTCACCTGGAGCGCCATGGCCAGGATATTCTCGTCCGGGGCCACATTACCGGGACCCTGCATCTTGGTTGCAGCCGCTGCCTGGCCTCCTTCAGCTACCCGGTGGCCACCGACTTCGATTTGCTGTTGGCGCCGAGTCCGGAATATGCGCCCACCGAAGATGAGGAATTAACCCGGGCCGACCTGGACCGGGATTTTTATACGGGGGACAAGGTGAACCTGGAAAGCATTTTGAGGGAGCAGGTGCTCCTGATGCTGCCCCTCAAACCATTGTGCGCCGAGACCTGTAAGGGTCTGTGCCCCCACTGCGGCGCTGATCTCAATGTAGAGCCTTGCCAGTGCCCCAAGGAGGAGTCCACCTCCCCCTTTGC
>JBAQHL010000068.1:0-1644 GCA_049288295.1 Desulfobaccales bacterium | reverse complement strand
TTGACCATTACCATAGACGTGGAAGAGGAAGGTCTTTTCTCAAGGAGTTATCCCCGTTCGGGGTCCAAAGTTACCAACGTGGCCGAACTCCGGCACCTGGAGTTTATTCCCCGGGATTTCGGCTTTCCTCTGACACTCCTGACGACCTACCCGGTGGCCCAGGACCCGGCGGCCCGGGAGGTGCTGATCTCCTGGCAACAGGAGCACGGGGCCGAGATCGGCGTTCACCTGCACCCCTGGAACACGCCCCCTTTCACCGACTTGCCTGACCCCGAACCCATTCCCACCGCCAAACTTCCCCTGCCCCTGGTGCAGGCCAAGCTGGGTACCCTGGTGGAGTGCCTCACCGAACGATTTGGGGCCCCGCCCCGTTCTTTCCGCATGGGGCGCTTCGACTGGTCCTCCGGCTTGCTTGCCCTTCTCCCCCAGTTCGGTCTCCGGGTGGACAGCAGCATGGTGCCCCTGACCATCAAGGGGGAAGGCTTCCGAAACTTCCAAACCCAACCGGACCCCTTCTGGCTGGAGGAGCCTGCATCACCCGGCCAGGGGCTGCTAGAGGCGCCGGTCACCATGGTGCCCGTCTGGCCGGCCTCGGCCCGGGCCGTGCACCGCCTGGCGGGCCTCCTCTCGAAGGACAACGGGCAGTCCCTGTTATCCCGCTACCGTTTTGTGGGCGCGGCCGGCATCCACCCGGCCTGGTTTCCCCTGTTTTCCATGCTCCTGGCTGCATCCCTGCACCGGCGCCGGGGTGGACGGGTCCTCACCCTGTTCCTCCATTCCTCAGAGCTGCTCCCCGGAGGCAGCCCGGATTTTCCCACCGCCAAGGCGGTTGCCCGCCTGGTGGCCAAGCTTCGGGATTTCCTGACTTTCCTCGTCGATCTGGGCCCGGTCCAGGGTGTGACCCTGTCGGGGCTTTATGAGCTTCTGGCCGCTGACAGTTAACCGGAAAGTGTTGCCAACCGGGGATCCCCCGGCAGGAAGTCCATGCTGCCGGGTTCGCAGACACCCCTTTTCCCCCTCCCCCAAAACCGCAGGGGTGTTAGGCATTGCGCCCGCAGGGCTTGATAAATCAAGCCCCTACAGGGGATAGATCTACAGATTAGAGATCAGGAAACCACGGGAAGGTAATCTTTGGTCTCAGGCCTTCGCTGGCGCTTCATACTTAGTTGCATTCTATGGACAATTTATTGTAGCCGCAGGCTTCAGCCTGCGTCTGCACAGGTGAGGACACCTGTGCCACCGTTTGACTGCAAACCAGTATCAAAGAAGGGAAAGCCCTTGCCGCTGAACTTGCCTCAGGAAATCCGCCCCACAAAGCGAAAGTAGGACCACACCCCCCCGTAGGCCGGGCGGATAATGGCTTCATTAAGGGGAAAAAGGCTTTTCAGGCGGGGGAGCAAATGTCCTTCCAGGCGGACGTGGTTCAGACCCATCCAACGTTTGAACAAAGCCGACCCCGAGTCGTGAAAATCCACCACCGCGATGGCGCCGCCTGGGGCCAGGTCCCGGCCGGCGGCGCTCAGGGCCTGCTCCCAGCCAGGGTTGAACATGGACAGGGCATAGGAAAAAACCACCAGGTCAAAAAAAGGCTCGGCCTCCACCGGCCGGTCATAGGCCGCCTGGATCAGGGAGAGACGTGGAGCC
>JBAQHL010000067.1:0-10966 GCA_049288295.1 Desulfobaccales bacterium | reverse complement strand
TCCCAAGGTGCCCGGGACCTGATGGGGATAATTGCCCGGGAATATGATGCTGTTGTCAATGAATTTTGGGAGTGGCCATAGGGGCGAGCATGTCGCCCCCATTTCGGGGCTTGGCGTGCATCAACTGGCGACTTGAAAACTTGAACTTTGAACCTTGAACTCTTAAGGCAGCCGTGCCCGGGGCATATGCCCTGGGAATTACCCAGAAGGAGGAGGGCATCCATCCATGAGTCCAGGCAGGAACAAGGTGGTACAGGTGAAAGGGCGGGCGCTGATAGTGGCGGCTGTCGCAGTCCTGGCGTTGCTTCTCGCCCAGGGAACTGCCACCGCAGCCAAGGTGGACATCAATGCGGCCACTCAGGCCGAGCTAGAGGCGGTCAAGGGCATCGGACCGGTTACGGCCAAGAACATCATCGATAACCGGCCTTACAAGTCCCTCGCCGATTTGAAAAAGGCCGGCCTGTCTCCCAAAGAAATCAACACCTTAAAGCCAGCGCTGGTGGCCAAGGCGGCGCCGGCGGCGGCTGCTCCGGCCGCGGCCCCGCAAGCTGCCAAAACCGTGGAGACGTCTCCTGCGGCCAAGCCGCCCAAAGAGGTCAAGGCCCCGCCAGCGGCTGCGGCGCCCGTGGACCTCAACACCTCGGATCAGAAGGCCCTGGAGGCCCTGCCCGGTGTTGGTCCGGCCCTGGCCAAACGTATTATGGAAGCCCGGCCCCTTCTGAGCCTTGATGATCTCGGCAAGGTGAAAGGCATGAGCAAGGCCAAGGTGGCGGCCTTGAAAGACAAGGTGAGCTTTGGTCCCGCGGCTTCGACGGCGGCCCCTGCGGCCAAGCCCGCCCCCGGTCCTGCCGCCGCCACTGAGGCCCCGGCTGCCAAAGCCCCGCCCGCGACGGAAAAGCCTATGCCCGGCCAGGAACCAATCATAAAGACCAAACCTGCGCCCGCCCCCAAGGACAAGGCGGAAGCCCCCAAACTGGCGCCGGGTGAAAAGATCAACATCAACACCGCCACACAGGCGGATCTCGAAAAGATCCCCGGCATCGGCCCGGTGAAGGCCAAGGCCATCATCGAGGGCCGGCCCTACAAGACCCCCGAGGACATCATGAAGGTAAGGGGCATTAAGGAAGGGATTTACAGCAAGATTAAAGACTTCATCAAGGTTCAGTAGCAAATTGGAAGTCACGCAAAGATTCTGTGAAACTGCGGCCCCTGGCGGCATTGCGCCGGGGAGGGCGACTGCTCGGAATACTTTAGTAAATGTAGGGCGGGCACTGCAAATATATGATACACGTTGCCCACCCTACGTTACTGGAAACTCGAAACTGGAAACTTTTTTAAGACAGAGGTATAACAGTTGCATCCCCGGTCCTTCCCAGACCGGAGAGAAAACCTTGTATAAAAAACGGAGGTAGTATCATGAGACGCCTGTTGGCCCTGACGGTAGTTTTCGTGTTGTTTTCCTCCCCGGTTTTCGCTGCGGCGGTAAAAACCTACCAGGTGACCGGCCCGGTTCTGGAACTTACCGACGACATGATCGCGGTCCAGAAAGGCAAGGACCGCTGGGAACTGGCCCGCACTCCCGACACCAAGGTGGAAGGAGACCTGAAGGTGGGCGCCAAGGTGACCATTGAATACAAGATGACGGCCACCAAGGTGGAAGTTAAAGCCAAGGATGCCGCTAAGAAGAAAAAATAGACGGAGCTGACATCAAGTGATTTCTGCGAAGGTCCCGGAAATCTCAAGGTGACAAAACATCATACCCAAAAAAACGGGCTGCCCACAGGGTGGCCCGTTTTTTGTAGGAGGGAAGAAAAATGTAGGGCGGGCACTGCCAGCCGAAATAGGGAGGAGCTGTCCACTCTGCACAACTGCAGGCGGGAGGCGCTCTCGCTTTCCCGCCCTCGCCCAGGCCTCAATTTGTTTATCACGGTAGCACGGGCATCCTGCCCGTGCCTGGACGGGCTGGAAGCCCATCCTAACGTGCTAAGAAATGCAGGGTGCGCTCTGCGCCCCAAAATGGCGGGGGGAGACGCCCGCCCTGCTACCCTTTCCTAAAAAAGGCAAATGACGCAGAGAATATTATTTCCAGGACGCTGCCTTAAACCAATTTCCCATTGAAACAAAACACTCATCCCATTGTTACTTCTATATATAGCCTTTGCCAAAAGTTTCTTCCTCTTATCCCCTCTCCCCCCAGCGGGGGGAGAGGATTAGGGTGAGGGGGGAAGAGAAAAAATTTCTGGCAATCGGTATAATTTTCATAAGAAAACAAAAAACCGAAAAAAGAAAACCGTATTAAACCACCAGAGGAATAAACGTCCCGTTCGCCACATGGTCCCGGGCCCGTTGGATGACCCGGGTGGTGAAGGAAGCCAACTTGAGGTCGTTTAAACCGTCCAGCCGGACAAACCGGGCGGCCGCGGCATCTGAGGCCGGAATCACGTTTCCCGACAGATAATCGCAAACAAAATCAACCAGGACATAATGATAGGGCACCCGGTCAATCTCGTCCCGGTAGATTCTTTCCAGGACCGCCGCAATCCCCAGGACCTTGACGATGAGACCGGTTTCTTCCCGCACCTCCCGCCGGATGGCCGCCTCCAGGGTCTCCCCCACCTCCACCAGCCCCCCCGGCAAACTCCAGGAACCCTTGGCCGGCTCGTTGCCCCGGCGCACCAAGAGAACCTCCTCACCCCGAAAAATAACCGCGCCCACCCCCACCAGGGGCCTGTCCGGATAATGTCGGTTCATGGGAGTGAGTAGTGAGCTGTCAGCATTTGTTCATGGCCTTGGGCTCTCTCAAAATCATGAAAAGATTGGTAGCACGAGCGTCCCTGCCCGCCAGTCGGTGAAACCGAGCGTCTGCAGGCGGGAGGCGCTCTCGCTTTCCTGCTCTGCGCACTGGCCTCAATGTGTTTATCGCGGTAGCACGGGCATCCTGCCCGTGCCGGGACGGGCTGGAAGCCCATCCTACCGGTCCCTCCCACCTCTCTCCGGAAGCACAGGCATCTTGCCTGTGCCCCAGGCGGGACGCCTGTGCTCCCGACGTATGGCTGGGATGCCGTCCTGCCGCGCTAAGAGATAGGGAGGGGAAGCGTAGGGGCATGGCTTGCCATGCCCTGAGCAAAAGTAGCCAATGTAAGGCGGGCCTCCGTGCCCGGCAAAACCAGAAATCATGGTGCGTAAGACGCACCCTGTGGATAGAAACAATTTCCCGATAATGGGGACTTTATCGAAGAAGCCCGGCTTAACCGCCTTTTTCCAGCTCCTTCACATACTCCTCAGCGGTCTGGAAGCCGACAAAACGGTGTTTTTCCTGGCCGTCCGGGGAAAATACCAGGGTGGTGGGCGCTCCCCTGACCCCGAATTTCTGCACCAGGTCCATGTGGCTGCGCCCTTCCAGGCGCACGGGAATGAAGCGTTCGTTTAAGGCTTGAATTACGGCAGGGTCTTGGTGGGTCTCACGGACCAACCGGCTGCAATGAGGTCAGCCGTCCAGGTGAATTTCCAGGGCCAGGGGCCGGTTGGCCTTCTGGGCCTCCTCCAGCGCTGCCGTCCAGTCATCGCGCCAGGTTATTGCATCAGACATATGAGTTGCCTCCAGACGTTATTCTACAGAACAGAAATGAAAGGGGCTTCCGGGAAACCGACCGAGATTTCCGGGGAGCCCCCTGAAATAGCTTCTTTTGACAAAGATTTCTAATGGCCTTCTTCGTAGGCCACCTCGTCATCGTCAAACTTGTCCTTAAAGAGGAAGTGCACCCAAATTTGATAAGCGATGACGATGGGCACAAAGGTCAGGGCCACTCCCAGCATGATTTTTAGGGTCAAGGGGCTCGATGACGAGTTCGTCACAGTCATGCTGAATCTGGGGTCCAGGGTCGAGGGGATGAGATTGGGATAGAGCCCCACTACCCCGAACAGGGTAGTGCTGACAATGGTAAGGGCCGAAGCGATCCAGGCCTTCCACCAGGACGACAGGGCCATGAGCACCCGGGTGGCCAGGAGGGCGAACACGGCCGTGGCGGGGATGAGAAACAGGAGCGGATTGGCCAGATAATTATCATAGAGATTGGTCAGGCGCAGGGAGGCCAAAAGAAAAATCACCGCCAGGACCAGCACCAGGGGCCAGATTTTTTTGGCCAGGTCTCCCGCCCGGGTCTGGAGCTCCCCTTCTGATTTGGTGGTGAGCCACAGGGAGCCGTGCATGGCGAAGATGGCCACAAAGAGCAAGCCCCCGGCAATGCCGTAGGGGTTCAACAGGGTGAACAAATTCCCCTGGAAGATGCCTTCGCCGTCAATGGGCAATCCCTGGAACAGGTTGGCGAAGGCCACCCCGAAAAGAAGCGCCGGCAGAAAGCTCCCCAGCACCATACTGAGGTCCCAGATGTTTCTCCATTTTTGATCATCCACCTTGCCCCGGAAAGCAAAGGTGACCCCTCGTAATATCAAGGCAAAGAGAATAAGCATAAGGGGAGTGTAGAGCCCGCTGAAAAGCACGGCGTAGGTGGCCGGGAAAGCGGCAAAGGTTACCCCGCCGGCTGTGACCAGCCACACTTCGTTGCCATCCCAGAAAGGGCTCATGGAGCGGTATACCATTTTGCGGTCTTCCTCGGTTTTGGCCACGGCCGGCATCACCGTGCCCAGACCCAGGTCAGCACCGTCCAGCATGAAATAGACGGCCCAGAGCACACCCCACAATAAAAACCAGATGGTCAACAACGACATGGCTTACACCCCCCCTTTCTTGACGGGCGCCGGCAGCGGTTCCGGCCCCTGAATGGCAAACTTGCGCACAAGATAAAAGGCCACGATACCCAGGATGGTATAGACCACAATGAAGGCCGCCAGGGAAATCCCCACCTGGGAGGCGGCCACCGGCGACACTGCATCCTTGGTTTTCATCACCCCGTAAACGATCCAGGGTTGGCGTCCCACTTCCGTGACGATCCAGCCGGCCTGCAAAGCAATGTAAGGGAGCGGTATGCTCCAGAGCATTATCTTCAGATAGCCGGGGCTGTCCACCAGTTTGTTGCGCCGCAGCAGACCGACAAAGGTAAGCAGAACGAAAAGAAAGCCCAGGCCCACCATGATGCGGAAGGCCACGAAGGTAAGGGTCACCGGCGGGCGTTCATCCTTGGGGAAATCCTTGAGGCCCTTCACCACGGCGTTGGGGTCGTGGAAGGCCAGCATGCTCAAGGCCCCTGGAATTTTGCCGAATTCCATCAGGTTGCCTTCGTTGTTCTCGTCGGGAATGAGGAACAGGGTTTGGGGGGCGTTGGCCTGAGTGTCCCAGTGCGCCTCCATGGCCGCCAGTTTGGCCGGTTGGATTTTGGCCACTTCCGCGCCGTGGATGTGTCCCTGGACCACTTCTGCCACCGAAAAGATCAGGGCCATGGCCAGACCCATGCGGAAGGATTTGGTGAAAAAGTCGATGTGCTGCTTGCGCAGGAGGTGATAGGCGCTGATGCCCATGACCACAAAGCCCGACAGGATGTAAGCGCCGCTGACGGTGTGGAAGAACATCTGCCAGGCGAAGGGTTGGGTAATTATTGCCAAGAAGTTATCCAGTTCGGCCCGGCCGTTTCTGATGACATAGCCCACGGGGTGCTGCATCCAGGCATTGGCGATGAGAATCCACAGAGCCGAAAGGTTGGAGGCCAGGGCCACCAGCCAGATGCAGGCGGCGTGGGCTGTGGGGGACAGGCGTTTCCAGCCGAAGGCCCAGACCGCTAGAAAAGTGGATTCCAGGAAAAAGGCCAGGGTCGCTTCGATGGCCAGCAGCGACCCGAAAATATCCCCCACATAGCGGGAGTAGCGGGCCCAGTTGGTGCCGAATTGGAATTCCAGGGTGATACCGGTCACCACCCCCACCGCAAAATTAACCAGGAATATCCTGCCCCAGAACTTGGCCGCCCGGAGATAGTCCTGATCACCGGTTCTGACATAGATGGTTTCCATGATGGCAATGAGAATGGACAGGCCGAGGGTCAAGGGGACAAAGAGGAAATGGAAAAAGGTGGCTGCGGCAAACTGTAATCGGGAAAGCAGGAGAACATCCATGTGTTGCGTCACCTCCTCATAAAATCACCGCCGCGGGAGGTTGGGAAAGCCTGACCCCCTTGGCATTTCCTGCAAAAAGTTCCTTCAGAATATCTCAAAAAAACTTCTGAAAGTATAGATTTTATATTAACTTTTCCTCAATAATAATAGTTCTTAAATTTTTAGTTAGAGGCAAGCTGAGCCTGGCGCCCACTGCCGTTCCCAAGTGCAACTTGGGTGCGGCACAAAAAAGGTCGGTGGGGCGGGCGTCCCCGCCCGCCAGCCGTTTGGGCCGGATGTCTGAAGGCGGGAGGCGCGGCGCTTTCCCGCCCTCCGGTTCAGGCCCATGAAAAATACGGTGGTACAGGTTTTTAACCTGTGCCTGCACGGGCAGGATGCCCGTGCTACCGGCCACAGGTATAGCTTAAAAAATAGAGGCGATTGAACTTTTCATACCGGTTTGCAGTCAAACGGTGGCACAGGTGTCCTCACCTGTGCAGACGCAGGCTGAAGCCTGCGGCTACAATAACTTGTCTATTGTCTATAGAATGCAACTCGGTATCAGAGCCAGAAAAGCCTCGGAGGCTGGAGCCAAGCCTTAGCCGCCGATGAGAGATAAACGCTCGTCATAGATAAATTCCCGGGTGTGGCGGCCCACCCGTTCCGGGTCAATGTGAATGCGGGCGCTGCCGGTTTCCAGACCGGCCCGGGCCGTGGCCTCGGCCACCGCCGGCGGCACCCGGAAATCCATGGCGTTGGGCAGGATATAGCCGGGAGCCAGGTCCTTGCCCACCAGTTCCGCGATGGCGTGGGCCGCGGCGATGTTCATGGCGTCGTTGATGGCCCGGGCCCTGATGTCCAACGCCCCCCGGAATATGCCGGGGAAGGCCAGGCAGTTGTTGACCTGGTTGGGGAAATCGCTCCTGCCGGTGGCCACCACCGCCGCGCCCGCGGCCTTGGCCTCCTCCGGGTGAATCTCCGGGTCGGGGTTGGCCATGGCAAAAACTATGGGCTGGGGAGCCATGGACCTGACCATGTCCTGGTTGAGCACCTTGGGCCCGGACAGCCCGATGAAGACCTCGGCGCCCCTCAAAACATCGGTCAGACTTCCCTTAAGCCGGTCCGGGTTGGTGATTTCCGCCAACGCATCTTTGATGCGGTTCATGCCTGCGGGCCGGCCCTTGTATACCGCGCCCTTGGTGTCGCAGACGATGATGTTTTGCGCCCCCGCCTGGATAAGAATTTTGGCGGTGGAAATGGCTGAAGCCCCGGCGCCGTTGAAGATAATTTTCACTTCATTGAGTTTGCGGTCCACAATCTTGAGGGCATTTATGAGGGCTGCCAGGCCCACCACGGCGGTGCCGTGCTGGTCGTCATGAAATACGGGAATATCCAGGAGCTCCACCAGTTTTTGCTCGATCTCGAAGCACCGGGGCGAAGAGATGTCTTCCAGGTTGATGCCCCCGAAGGTGGGAGCAATGGTTTCCACCAGGCGCACCACCAAATCCGGATCCTGGGTGCTGATGCAGATGGGAAAGGCTTCGACGCCCCCAAAGGTTTTAAAGAGGACCGCCTTGCCTTCCATTACGGGCAGAGCCGCCCGGGGCCCCAGGTTGCCGAGCCCCAGAACCGCACTGCCGTCGGTGACGATGGCCACCAGGTTGTTTTTGCAGGTGAAGTCATACGCGGCCATGGGGTCGTCCAGGATCTTGCGGATCACTTCCGCCACCGCTTCCGGGGCGTAAAGCTGCCGGTAGATGACCTCGTCTTTGATGGGCACTTTAGTGTAGACCTGGATGACGCCCTGATAGCGCCGGTGCACCTCCAGGGCCTCCTCGTCGATGCTTAGTTTCCCATAATCCTGGCCTCCCTGGGAGAGCCAGGCCAGTTCGCCCTCATAAATATAGCGCTCCGTGCGTTCGTGGACCTTTTCGGGAGACATCTCCTCCGGGCCTATTTGGGCCACCCCGGTCTCCTGGGCCGCCCGGGCCACCGCCTCAGAGACCACCGGGGAGATATGCCAGTCCATTTGCCGGGGGATGATGTTGGTGGGGGAAACTTTGGTTTCGGGAATCATGCCGGCCAGGGCCTGGGCCGCAGCCAGATACATCTGCACGTTCACCCGTTCGGCGCCCACGTCCAGGCAGCCCCGGAAAAATCCCGGGGTCACCAGGGAGGAGCGGATCTGGTTGTCGCTGCTGGAAAGCCCCGTGGCCACAATCGCTGCCCCCCCCGCCTTGGCTTCGGCCTCACTGATTTCCGGCTCGGGGAGGGCCAGGGCGAAGACGATGGGATCAGGGGCCATGGTGGCCACCATTTCCCGGGAGACCAGGTTTTTGGCGGACAGGCCGATGAAAACGTCGGCTCCCTTAATGGCTTCCGACAAAGGCCCCTTGAAAGATTCGGAGCGCACCAGCCGGGCGATTTCACTCTTGGCCCAGTTCATGCCCTCCGTGCGGTAAACCCGCAAGGCCCCGTGACGGTCGCACAGAATGACATTTTTCATGCCGGCTACATAAAGGCCCTTGGCCACCCCGATGCCCGCCACCCCGGCCCCGTTGATGACGATGCGCACCTCTGCCGGTTTTTTGCCCACGACCTTGAGAGCGTTATTAAGCGCGGCCAAAACAATAATGCCCGCCGCGTGAAATTCGTGATGCAGCACCGCCACCCGCACCGCTTTGCGGATGCGGCTCTCGATGGTGAAACATTTGGGCGCGGCAATACTCTCCAAAGAAAAACCCCCGAAGCTGGGGGCCAGGATGCGGACGATTTCCACAATCTCATCCGCGTCCTGGGTGGCCAGGGCCAGGGGCACGGCGTCCACATTGGCAAAGGTTTTGTACATCACGCTTTTGGCTTCAAGTTTGGGGAGGACCGCCAGGGCGCCGATGTTGCCGAATTCAAAGCCGGCGCTGCCGTCGGAAATCAGGGCAATGGAGTTGCCCCGGCAGGTGAGTTTATAGGAAGCCACCGGATGCTTGTCAATCTCCCGGCACACCGCCCCCACCCCGGGAGTGTAAATGCGGCTTAACACCGACATATCCCTGATGGGCATCTTGCTTTTGACCCCGATTAAGCCCCGATAACGGCGGCGGTAAGACAGGGCTTCGGATTCGCCGCTCATTTTTACTCCCCCCTGATTTCTGTGGCCGGAAGAAAATGGCTTCTGGTCAAGCGAGCTTATTGTATCTCAGTTTTCCCGGTTTAGCATCATATGCCTCTGAACTTATCGGCATCCGCGGGAATTTTGAAGAGAGGTCCGGCTGGAAGCTTTTGGAAAGGGGAAATTACGGCGGACAGGCGGCGGTTTGGTCCTTATCGGCAACGGCGCTTCCCTGGCCCTTAAGGAAGCGGCGGTAATCCTTGGGATGATGCTCGAGAATATAATTCAGGTAAGTGATATTTTTCTCCACAGCTTCCCGATCCAAATCTCTGTCGATGCCCCAACGCACCCGGAAGTGATCTTGTAAGTAACGGTCCATGCCCCCTAATTCATTGGTGAATCTTTCCTTGGTAAATTCCCAGAACCCCGGGGTTTTTTTCAGGAAATCAAACTCGTCGCTATACAGGGTGAGGCCGGCTTCCTGAAATTCCTGAAATAAAATGGGCAATTTTTTCAGATACAAAGGATTTGCCATCTGCCCGATAAGATCAGCTGTTCCTAATATCTTTCCCATCTGTCCATTTTCCAAAGAATTAAATTTTATCTTGTTAATCTTCACTGAAAGTCCAGTACATTTTAAACAGTTTTCACAAAATTTTATATCGAATGAAGAATATTTGCGCTGTTTCAAATATTTTTTCATAAACTGAATGCTTCTATCAATATGAATTAAGGTAAATTTTCCTCCATTTTCTGAACTTTCTTTCACTGATTTTATATAACCCGTGTCATGCATCATGGCAGAAATTAACCCTAGATTAACCTCTTCCTTACTGAACGAATGTCCATTCAACATGGTGCCGTGAATGAGCCTGGCCATTTCCAGGAAACATTCTTGGGTGTGTCGTAAGTCATGGTAGCCGGTGTCGCATTTTAGGTACCCGATGTATTCTCCTTTAAACAACTTTACAATGTCATGGTAGACACTTCTAAGCGGCTCAAAGTTAAAATCCTGAAATATCAATAAAACAATGGTCTTAACTTCTTTAAAAATATTTTTCGGTCTGAGGATCCCATTAAAATCGCCAGTTGCGTCAGGTACGGAGTTCATAACCCGGCTCTCCCCTCTGGCTGGCTTATCCCACCGGAATTATAAAATATTTCCACTAAACAAAACTCTTACGACAAAGACTGGGTGTTGTCAAGATATTTCCTTCCACTGTTCCCCCTTCTATCCTGACATCGGCAATAAACAGCAAAAGGTCAGGCAATCCAGCCACATCTCCAATGCAGGCGCTTCGTGTTGTGGACCTTGATTTGCAAGGGTTTATTTTTTCTTTCAACTAAAGCTTCTAGCCATGCGACTTCACCACGTTGCACTGACCCCTTCATAAAGGAGTCGCCATCCCCACATTCATGATTGATTTAAACAACAAAGAAGTTGACATTCTACTCGCCCCTTTCTAAGATGTGAACAAGAACTATTGTCAACTCGTTGTTTTTTCCTTCTCGTCTTCGGTTCATTCTGGTTGTGGGTATTCTCCTTCCTCTTCAGTTGAGCAGCAACTGATGCGACAACGCGGTGGATTCTCTGCTGGTTTGCCAAGACCGTGCAATCATACCAGGCGGCAGCAGCCGAAGAATGAGGTTTCCCACCTCAAGGGAGGTATCAAGAATTTCCAGAAGGAGGGCGACCATGAAAAACAGCTTTCTCCTCACGGTAACCTGGCTTATAATCCTGATGACCCAGGCCTTTGCCTCCACCGCCAGCATCAGACAGGAAAAAGTCAACGTGCGCCAGGCCCCCAGCCCTAAGGC
>JBAQHL010000066.1:0-4091 GCA_049288295.1 Desulfobaccales bacterium | reverse complement strand
ACCTTTTGAATATTGCCGAACACCAGGGTACCCAGGAACCCCCGGGCCCCTTGATTGACAGCGCCGACCCGCACCCGCTGACCGCCGATCTCTGAGACGCTGTGCAGGTCTGGATTGCCAAACTTGCCTAAATCCAAACGGTCGAGGGTGACGGCTTCCAGGTCCAAAAGGGCGCGATTGTCCCCCACCGAAAAAGACCAGGGGCCTCCCGCCAGGCGCGGCTGCCTGAGACCCACCACCCGCACCTGCTCAAAGCTGCCATCTCCTTTTTGGAAAAGGCCGGTGCCGATCAAGATAGGCTCCACCCAGGCCACTTCCGGCAGTCCCGCCAGCCGTTCCCAATAGCGCCCCGACACCAGGCCGCCGGCATCTACGTTGGTGACCTTCGAACTCATCACCCAGACGTCGGCGCCGCTGTGGTCCACCAGCACTGACATGTAGTTCAACAACCCAAAATAAATGGACAATTGTTGCGACACCAGAAAGACGATGGCCACTACCCCCAATAAGGAGCCGGCAGTGGAGGAGCGATCGTGGAGCAGCAGGCGCCAGGCCACCAGACTACGCATGGGAAAGCATCTCCAGGGCTGTTTGGTGGGCCTCCTGAAAATCCTGCAAAACCGGTATCCCCCTTTTCTGGAATAGGGGAAGAGCCAACCTGGCGCCCCGGCCGCCGGCGATGACGGGCAATCGGGGACGGGCGGCACGCAGCGCTTCCATAACCTCTAACGCCTCCGGCAACCGGGCCAACATCATCAGAGAGAGGAAAAAAACGTCCGGCTTTAAGTGCGTGGCCGCTTTGACCAATTCCTGAGAAGGGAGGCTTCGCCCCACCGGAAAAGTCCGCCAGCCCTGCAATTCCAGAAAGGTGGCGAGGGAGGCCACTAATATTTGATGTTCCTCTCCGGGGACACAACTCACCAGGGCAGCATAGGGGAGGCTTGGCGGCAAGTTGCCCAGCGTGAGGAGAATCGGCAGGAGCCGAAGAAGGGTTTCGGTGCCCAGATGCTCCTGAAAGATGTTTATCTCCCCGGCCTCCCACTGTCTGCCGACCTCATGCATGGCAGGCAAAAGCTCCTGGGTGATTAGGGTCCCGGGGGCCATGCCGGCGCCGATTTTTTTCTGAAATTGAGAGAGCAGGTCACGAAACGCCGCTTGGGTCAGCAAATCCGCCATGGTGCGGATTTCCGGGGAAGGATGAACCTGACGCCTCTCCGTCAATCGGCTGAACAGGCGGTCCAGGTTGGCTCGCAATTCCTCCAGGAGCCCGCACAGGGCATGGCATTCCGGCGGCTTGATCAATCCGTGGATGGCCATGAGCCAACTGTCCACGATGAGAACCAAAGCCTCCCGGCCCAGACCCCGGGACTCCAGGAGGGAGGCATACCAACCCGCCTCCTCATTCAGGGCCTCCGGGAGATTATACCGAAAGACGGCCCGCAGCAGTTTGCCGAATTCCCGGATCCCGTCCTCCAGGACTAATTTCGCAGAATCTGATGGAAGTTGATCCTGGTAGCGAAATTGTACCGACAGACGCTCGGAAACCAGAGCAACCAACCGGTCGAAGAATTCTTCAAATAGCCCTGCCGCCGGAATATCTTTGGTGTCAGGCATATGCTTAACAAGCTTAGATTTTTCAACGAAAAGCGTCTTGGGGTATTTCAGAACGACAAGAACTCTGTTTAAAACATTATAGGGACGATAGGCTGATTTTGCGAACCTAAAAATGACCTCCTTGGGAGTGTGTTAGGAACCCCAAATTGACCGCCCCCTAACATCAACCTCCGATACTACCTATGACCATCTACAAATTGGACTTTATGGATAATCAGGATGGATCAATTGGGGCAGGCATATAGGAAGAGCATCAAGCAATGGAGGGCCAAAGAGGGGCTCCCTGCCCGGTGCCGGACCTTCCGCCAGGGGAGTATGACAAGCTGAGCGAAGGTCCAGAGGATGGGTTAACCGAGATCACGAATTTCACAGGTTAGATCTATTAGCGTTATCTGAATTCCAGGTACCTGCTCTCTGTACGTAATAAAATGTGATTGACTGGAGATAGATTTCGGGGTCATCATCTACCTGTTTTTTCTGAGGAAAAGGAGGTAGTGATGATCGATGAAGACGTTCCTCAGGCGAAGATCCAGCACCGTTGGCCAGTAAGCCCACCTGCGAGTCCGGATCAAGAGATCGACGCGTTAACCCCCCAGCAAGAGAATCCCTTCATTGAGAAATACTTACAGAAGCTGGTTAAGAAGGGGCTGTTTGGGCGGTCCTACGTCAAGGACTATTTGTACGATCAGAAGCGGCGCAATTGCCGGCCCAGCACCATCCGCCACAATTTTACGAACCTGATGATCTTTTTGTCCTACTTGAAGGAGAGGGGCAGGACTTCTCTGGAGACCATTACTCGGGATGACTTAAGCAGCTTTATCGAACACGAGCAGGACCGGGGCATGCATCCCAATACCGTGTCCACCAGGTTGAAGCTCATCTATGCCTTTGTGGGATATCTGGTGGATCGGGAAGTGGCTCATCCCAATCTCCTGAAACGCAAGCTGCGCGTCAAGGTGCCGGAGGCGCTGCCCCGAGCCATGGATCCGGAGGACGTCCAGCAGCTTCTGGCGGTCATTGAGAAACCCCGGGATCGAGCCATGATTCTGGTGTTGCTCCGGACCGGCATGCGCATCGGGGAACTCCTGGCAACCCGGATGAGTGAGGTGAACCTCAGGGAGAAGCAGATCATCATGAGGGAAGCCCAAAAGACCGGGGTGGGCCGGGTGGCCTACCTGAGTGAGGACGCCTGCAAGGCTTTAATGGTGTGGTTGGACCAGAGAGACCCGGCCAAGGAACGTCTGTTCTACGGCCAGGGAAGGCCGAGCTTGAGTTATACCGCGGTCCGGGTGAGGTTCGCCAAATATCTGGAAGCAGCCGGTCTGGCCCATAAGGGCTATAGCCTGCATTGTCTCCGGCACACCTGCGCCACCGAGCTGCTAAACGCCGGCATGCGTTTGGAATGTCTGCAGCAGCTCCTGGGGCACAGCAGTATCGAGATGACCCGGCGTTATGCCAGGTTGACGGACAACACCCGCCGGGAAGAGTATTTCCGGGCGATGGCGTGCATCGAAAAGGGAGAAACCCATGTCTATAACCGCCGCGATCTTGAATTACCGCCGGTTCTTGAAGAGAAGGAACTACTCCGGCCATACCATTAAGAACTACATGCTCACGCTGCAGCAGTTCGTGGTCTGGGTGGATGTCCCCATCGAAGCGGTGACCCATAAGAAGCTCCTGGCTTATCTCGACCACCTGCTGGACAGGGGGCTTCAGCCCAAGACCATCAACTGCCACCTGGACAGTATCCGGGGATTTTACCACTACCTGATCGAAGAAGAGCAGGTGGCCATGGTCCATCCGGTGAAGCGGGGCTATACCCTGCGGCTGTCCCGGCCGCTGCCCCGACACCTGCGGGATGAAGAGGTCCACCGGCTCTTGAAGGTGGTCCAGCAGCCTCGGGACCGGGCCCTGGTCATGCTGATGCTCCGCTGTGGCCTGCGGGTGGAAGAAGTGGCCCGGCTGAAGCTGGCCGCCCTGGACCTGCGCCGCCGCCAGCTCTTCGTCCAGCATGGTAAAGGTGGCAAAGACCGGGTAGTGTACTTGAGTGACGATGCCCAGGAGGCCCTGATCCAGTATCTCCGGGTCAGGCCAGTAAGCCGGGCCAGAGAAGTCTTCCTGGTGGATAAGGGGAGATGCCGAGGCCAAGCCATCTCGGTGCGGGGCATCCAGAAACGGCTGGAGCACTATGCCCGCCAGGCGAGGCTCAAGGTGTCATGCCATCAACTGCGGCACACCATGGCCACCCAGCTCCTCAATGCCGATGCGGCCCTGGTGAGCATCCAGGATCTCCTGGGTCACAGCCGGATAAAGACCACCCAGCGGTACTGCCGGGTATCCAATCTCAAGGTGCAACGGGATTACCACCAGGCTATGTCGGTGGTGCTGCAGAGGACAGGATGAGTGTACACTTAACAGCAGGGGGCGCCTGCTCCGACGAGCTCGTCAGGGCCCATTCTCGCAGGCGCCCCCTGCCT
>JBAQHL010000065.1:0-4154 GCA_049288295.1 Desulfobaccales bacterium | reverse complement strand
ATGCAGCCCTTAGCCCCCTCCCCCGTTAAACCGCGAGTAATATTTTTTGATCAAATCCGCAACCATCGTCCTTACCAGGCTGATATCTTCTCCTTTCTCCAGGCAAATCGTTACCCCGGGCATATCTTTATAATTCAGGTCATCACTAAAAAAGGTGTAAATAACAATAGGAAGGGTTGGCCGGCGCCCATGAATCAGATTAATCAATTCCGATAAAGTTACATGGCAGGGGATGTCGGGGTCAAGAATGAGTAAATCGGCAGTATCATCATCATGCAGCAAGCGCAGGAGTTCCCGGTCCTCACCCGCCAGGATTACGCGATAACCCTCGTCGAAAAGCTCGCGCTGCAATAAGTTCCTGACGTTGCGGTTTCGATCGGCGATGATGATTTTAAATTCCTTGTCCACGGAACTGTCCTGGGCATGTTTTCAGCACAGGGTAACGCAAGTGATGTGCCAGCGTGACTGGCGCCGTGGATTTCAGCTAACTATATATATTTATTTGATAATCATAAATCAGAGGGAAAAGGCCAATCTCAAGAGGACTACAGACTCTGTCGATTTTTTTTACAACCTGTAAAGGGGCGTGGAGGGGAAGGACGAAAAGCACGACAGGAAACCTTAACCATCTTCGCTTGTTACCGAGGTTGCCACTTTCAGGCGGTACTTATC
Source organism: Desulfobaccales bacterium (assembly GCA_049288295.1). Lineage (GTDB taxonomy): Bacteria > Desulfobacterota > Desulfobaccia > Desulfobaccales > 0-14-0-80-60-11 > JBGSLA01. Next base: position 3,482 of record JBAQHL010000065.1, on the reverse strand, counting down.
GATTTTGGCCTGGAGGGTGGGACGGGACAGACCCAGGAGCCTGGCGGCCTGGCTGCGGTTGCCCCCGGTGAGGTCCAGGGCCTCCTGGACCACCAGGCCGGCAAAGCGATCCACAAAAAAATCAAACAAATTGTCCTCGGTTTTGCTGATCAGTACCTGGCGAATCCAGCTGCGGATGGTTTTCACCGTGTCCTTTTCCTGGGCCACTTTGACGGTGCTCTCGGCGCCGATGGCCTGGGAGATTTCCTCCGGCCGGATGGGGTAGCCCCGGCTGAAAATCAGGGCTTTTTGCATGACATTGGCCAATTCCCGGACATTGCCGGGCCAGAGGTAACTCAGGAGCAGGGCTCTGGCCTCCGGGGTCATGCCGGGATTATCCAGGTCCAGGCCCCGGGCGAATCTCCCCAGAAAGTAATCCGTTAATAAGGGAATGTCCTCGGTCCGCTCCCGCAAGGCCGGCAGCCACAGGGTGACCACCTTGAGGCGGTAATAGAGGTCTTCCCGGAAACGACCTTCGGCCAGGGCCGTTTCCAGGTCCCGGTTGGTGGCCGCGATAATGCGCACATCCACCGGAATGGTCTCCCGGCCGCCCAGGCGCTCGATGCTCTTCTCCTGGAGCAGGCGCAGGATCTTGGCCTGAATGCTGAACGGCATGTCCCCGATTTCATCCAGGAATATGGTGCCGCCGTGGGCCTGCTCGATTTTGCCCACTTTGCGGGTGACGGCCCCGGTGAAGGCCCCTTTCTCATAGCCGAACAGCTCGCTCTCCAACAGGGTTTCGGGAATGGCCACGCAGTTTATCACCAGGAAAGGTTTGTCCATGCGGAGACTGTGTTGATAAACCGCCCTGGCCACCAGTTCCTTGCCGGTGCCCGACTCCCCCCGGAGAAGCACGGTGGCGTCGGTGGGGGCCACCCTGCCGATGGATTTGTAGACCTCCTGCATTGGCCGGCTTTTGCCGATGATGGCTTCCACGGCCACCTGGTCGGGAGGCATGTCCATCAGGACCCGGGAGCGCATGAAGCGCCCGGCTTCCAGGGCCTTGTCAATCAGGGCCAGGATGTCGGGGATTTCGAAGGGCTTGAGGACATAATCAAAGGCTCCGAGCTTGGTGGCCTCGATGGCGGTCTCCGTGGTGCCGAACGCGGTCATGATGATAACCGGCAGCTTGGGCTCGATGCGGTGAATGGCTTTAAAGGTCTCAATGCCGTTCATGCCCGGCATGCGGATATCCATAATGACCATGTCAGGGGAATATTCCTGGACCATCTTGAGAGCGGTTTCGCCGTCCGGGGCGGTCCTCACCGCGTGCCCCTCGGCCGTCAAAAGCTTGTCGAAGCTTTGCCGCAATCTCGGGTCGTCATCAACTATCAGGATGGCTCCCATACTTGATTTTCCTATAGGGCAAATTGAGGGTAAAAGTGGTCCCCTGGCCTTCCCGGGACTCAATATCCAGCCAACCGCCGTGCTCCCCCAAGATGCGGGCTGCGATACTGAGACCAAGCCCGGTGCCCTCTTCCTTGGTGGTAAAGAAAGGCTGAAAGATTTTGTCCTGGATGGACTCGGGGATGCCGGGCCCGTTGTCGCTCACCTGGATGGTCACCACCTGCCCGATGGACTGCAGAAAGGTTTCCCGTTCCTGAATGATGATGGAGCCGCCGCTGCCCATGGCCTCGCAGGCGTTGGTCAGGATATTGACCAGCACTTCCTTTAATTGATCGGGATCAGCCCAGACCTCCGGCAGGGGGCGCTGGCGCTTGAGCTTTACCTCCACGTTATATGATTCCAGGCGATGCCGCAGGAGTTGCAAGGCCATATCCACCACATCCGAGGGGCTGATTCTTTGCATCACCAATTTGGGAGGACGGGAAAATTCGAGGAAATTGGCGACGATGGTGTCAATATGGCGAATTTCTTCCGAGATCACCTCGAAGTCTTCCTGCTGGGTGGGGGCCAACTCCAGGCTGCGCCCCATGGAGAACAGGCGCATCTTTACGGAAGTGAGGGGATTGCGGATGCTGTGGGCCACGCCGGCGGCCAACTTCCCCACCATGGCCATTTTTTCCGCCTGCAGGAGATGTTCCTGGCTCCGTTCCAATTTGCTCTGGGCCTGATCAACGTTTTCGATGAGGTCATGGACCCGGCGGCTCAGGGCCTGGACCTCGTTTTGCGCGCCGGGAGCCCCGGTGGGCGCCCCGGTCTCCAGGGATAATTGCCTGATGGGCGCCAACAGTTGGTTGATCAGGATGTAACCCAGCCATAAACCTAATAAAATTACCGTGGGCATCACAATCAGGGCCAGGGTTTTTATGAACCTGGCTTGGCCCAGGCTGTCATTTTTTATTTGGGTGATGATGTCCTGATTCATCAATTTGTAGTTATCGCAAAGATCATAAATTTCCAAAAATTGATGGCGGATATCGGCATGAAGCTTTGCTCCTTCTTCTCGTCTGCCTATTTTGTAAAAATTTATTACCTGTTCTCTTTTCGTAAGGTAATCCTGATACTTCGCAGCAATTTTATCGAGGATTTTGGTCATTACCGGAGAGGTGGCGGAAATGTGGGCTTTTACCAACCAATCTCGAAAAGTCAGATGATCTTGATTGAGTTTGCTGAGCCATTCCGGGTCACCGTCGAGAAAAAAATAGGTCAAATATCCCTTTTGCTTTAAAAGAGCTAGTTCCAGGCCTTCGGCCGCCTGGTAGGAGGCCAGGTTTTTATCTATGAGCGAGGAAAAGAGGTCGTCAGTCGCCCCGGTGTGCCAGATGGTCACCAGACCACCCACCACGGATGTGAGAATCAAAGCCCCCAGCAATAAAAAAATGCGGGCCCTCAGGCTGATATATTTCCACACAGTGCTCAGAACGCTCCTCTAACCCCTAAAAGGAAAAGACAAACCTGCACCGCATCCTGGCCGTTAAAGGATTTTCCACATCCCGGGAAAAAAAGACATGCTAAGGTTTGTTTATTCTACCAGACAAAATTATACAGGAAGGACCTCCCAGGTTCCATTCTAGAATCTGCTGTCATGAGAGGCGGGCAGGAACTGCTTTTTTGCCGCTGGGCGCCCTTGGCGCTTGATGCAGATAAGGGCTCTGAATCGGAACCCTCTCCCGGCACTCCCCATTAGAATAGTTATACCTGCTTTGCAGCCAAACGGTGGCACCGGCTTTCCAGCCTGTGCAGGCGCAGGCTAAACGTTCATGGCCCGATTTTTGGGGCCACCCCCGCATATGAAAATCTGTTGCAGGGGCGGACCCATGTGTCCGCCCCTACCGGAGTTTTTACAGTAAAGCCCTCGGCTACCCTAAATTGTCCTTGGAACGCAACCCGATATTATAGCCCTTGCCAAAAGTTTCTTCCTCTTATCCCCTCTCCCCCCAGCGGGGGGAGTGGGTTCGGGTGTGGGGGGATTGGAAAAAGCTTTTGGCAATCAGTATAGCAGGCCTGCCCCTTTCTTTACTTTTCATGACGTAAGGCAC
>JBAQHL010000064.1:0-1692 GCA_049288295.1 Desulfobaccales bacterium | reverse complement strand
AACGGTAGTGCTGCTGGTAATATTCTATGGCCTGGGTTCTTTCTTCCTCCCGTTGGCCGCTCAGTTGGGCCGCAAAGAGCAGGACTTCGGCTTCATCGGGGTTGTCTTTGAGAAAATTCCTCAAGAGCTCCAGGGCTTCCGGCCTGCGGCCCATGAGGTGCAGGGCCTGGGCCACCCCCTTCAGGGCGCTCGTGGCCGTGGGGTCCCGGTTCCACAGGGGCTGCAGGATTTCCAGGGCCGGTTCGGGCTTGCCCTGCTTGAGGTAGAGCCATCCCAAAAATTGGCCGCAGTCGGAGTTCTCGGGACTCCTCTTCCAGGATTTTTGCGCCATGATCAGGGCCTGATCTAACTGACCCTGTTTCTCAGCTTCTTTGGCCCGGAGGTAGAGGGTCTCGGGATCCAGATAAAAGTGAGGGTCATGCATATAAGCCAGGATCAACACCAAAACCAAAAAAACCGGGGGCAAAAGGGCAATGAGCCAGCGACGGCTAAGAGCCATACACCTGCCTCGGGTCCATGGCCGGTCGCCATTGGGGCTTTTTCAACCCGGCTATAACCAGGTCCGCCATCACCCAGATGATAAACGCCGAGAAAAAACCGTTGGAAACGATGAGGTGGGGCGGGGCCCAGCCCAGCTGCAGGGAAAGGAAGGGCATAATCAGGTGCAGGGCCACGATGACCAGTTGGGGCAAGAGCAACAGGTATCCGGAGGCCTCAGTAAAGGGATTGCGGTTGTTGATGCGGTAGGCGGGCTTGCGGCCGGGGGGGTAGACCAGGGCGGCAAAAATGGCGGCCGCGTAAACCGGTGACAAGCCGCACAGCACCTTGAACTGCTTCATGGCGTCTTTGGCGAAAAAAAGATAGCGGAACATCAGGATGGTGGCCGCCAGATAGGCGCCCCTCAGGCTCAGGTAATACCATTCCTGGTTCTGAAAACAGGAATACCCCTCCCAGTAGCCCAACAAGGGCAGAAAATAAAAAGCCGGAAAAATCAGGCCGCTGATCAGGTAATTCACCATGATCACCAGAAAATGCAGACGCTGACTCCAGCCCAGGCCCTGCTTCTTTAGGGGGTTGTCCCAGAAAAACAGCCGCATGCTGTCCAGACACCACTGGAAGCGCTGGCGGTACACCCCGGCCAGGGTCAGGGGCGCCAGGCCCTTGGAGAGGGCGTAGGGGAAGTAGATGCCTTTCCAGCCCTTGCTCAACAGTTCATAGGAGCTGGTCATGTCCTCCAGGATGTTCCAGGTGACAAAGCCGCCGATGTCCTCCAGGGCCTTGCGGCGGTAGAGCACCCCGGAACCGCAGGAAATGACGGCATTGGCCTGGTCGTTGCTGAGTTGGATAACCTCGTAGAAAATTTCATCCCGGTTAAAAAAGGGGTCCCCCTCCGGGAGATGAAAGGACTGTTTGGACTGGACATAACCAAGGCCGGGCAGCTGGAAAAAACCCACCAGGCGGCGCAGGATCTCGGGAACCGGGACCTGATCGGCATCCAGGACCAGGATGAGCTCCCCCTGGCTCAGCCCCAAGCCGAAATTGAGATTGCCGCTTTTGGCATCCTGGCGGGAAAGACCGGCCTCGGCCCGGGAATGATAATGAAAGCCCAGGGATTGGGCCAAAGCTGCCAATTGCGGCGAGCCGTAGTCGTCCAGGACATAAACTTGCAGGGGCTGGTAGTCGATGCGGCTT